>JBIIOS010000004.1:0-35151 GCA_044336805.1 Candidatus Nanopelagicales bacterium | reverse complement strand
TACGTAATGCCTTACTCGACATACAGTCAGGTGCGGTGGCCGACCGTCACAACTGGATGCACGCGCTCGTTGGTGGAAACGGAGCAAGGGCATGACAAAGAGTGACGCTTTTCACGTTTATGACACAACGTTGCGCGATGGTGCTCAGCGAGAAGGTATTTCCTATTCAGTAAATGACAAAATTGCAGTGGCACGCTTACTCGATGATTACGGTGTTAATTTCATCGAGGGTGGGTGGCCTGGCGCTATGCCCAAAGACACTGAGTTCTTTGAAATCGCCAAGACAGCTCCTTTTCGTCATGCTCAACTTGTCGCATTTGGAGCAACTCGTAAAGCAGGCGTTGCGGTAGAAGACGACCTGCAGGTCAAAGCGCTTCTTGACAGTGAAGCTCCCGTAATAACTGTGGTGGCAAAATCTGATATTCGACATGTGGAACAGGCTCTCAAGACATCCGGTGCACAAAACTTAGAAATGGTCTCTGACACGGTCCGGTACCTGGTTTCACACGGTCGCAGAGTTTTCGTTGACCTAGAACACTTTTTTGACGGTTACAAGGCTGATCCAGAATATGCATTTTCCGTACTCGAAGCGGCACATCAGGCAGGGGCATCCGTTGTCGTGCTGTGCGACACGAATGGCGGAATGTTGCCTCATGGAATCGAGAGAATAGTTACCGAGGTAATTCAGCGCTCTGATGCCAGAATTGGGATTCATTGCCAGGATGACACCGCATGCGCCGTCGCGAACACGCTGGCCGCGGTTGAGGCTGGAGCCACCCATGTGCAATGCACGGCCAATGGCTACGGGGAAAGAACCGGGAACGCTGACCTATTTGCTGTTGTTGCCAATCTGCAATTAAAGATGGGCATTGAGTGCATTCCAGCTGAAGCGTTGGCTGAGACGTATCGGGTGTCACACGCCATTGCTGAAATCGCGAACATCACACCCGATACGCACCAGGCTTATGCCGGAGTTTCGTCATTCGCCCACAAAGCTGGGTTACATGCGAGTGCACTAAAAATTAATGCTGATTTGTACAACCATATTGATCCGATAACGGTCGGAAATATTCAGCGGGTGCTCGTGACAGAAATGGCCGGGCGTGCCTCGGTAGAACTCAAGGGTGCAGAGCTAGGGCTGGATCTGGGTGAGAGTCCGACTGTCGTTTCTGCAGTCGTTGAACGGGTAAAAGCGTTGGAGGCTCAGGGCTGGTCGTTTGAGGCCGCAGATGCGTCATTCGAGTTACTCGTCCGCGAGGAGCAGGGCTCTGGCCGAAAGTTTACCGTCGAATCATGGCGAACAATCGTTGAGCAGCGCGAAGATGGAAAAGTTGTCAGTGAAGCCACCGTCAAATTACATGCAAACGGTGAGCGTCTCGTTTCAACGGGTGAAGGTAACGGTCCGGTAAACGCACTGGATAATGCCTTACGAAACGCTATTTCCCAACTATTCCCAGACTTGGGCAAGCTTGAGTTGACCGACTACAAGGTGAGAATCCTCGAAGGAATCAAAGGAACTGGCGCAACCACGCGCGTTCTTCTTGAAACCACCGACGGTGAGCGCGTATGGACCACGATTGGGGTACACGAAAATGTTATTGCGGCATCCTGGCAAGCCTTGGACGACGCCGTTCACTTCGGCCTCGTGCGTGGCCGTCCGTGAATTGCATATAGTCCTAGCCGATAGTGTTGCGAAGTGCGCATCTGTCGGTTTAGTCATGGCGAAGAGGTAAGTTTTGGTGTTCTCGACAACCTCGATGATCAAGGCGAACTGACAGACAATTCAATAATTGCAACTTTGAGGGGCCACCCATTCGGTGAACTTGATCCTGATGGAAGAGTGATTCCCGCCTCGGAAGTGAAACTCTTAGCGCCAATCCTTCCCAGCAAAATCATTGGTATTGGGAAAAATTATGCGGATCATGCAGTTGAAATGGATAGTGAGCTCCCTATCGAGCCACTGATGTTCCTCAAGCCGAACACATCGGTTATTGGGCCAAATGAATTCATTGTTCTTCCACAACAATCCGCAATGGTTCACCATGAAGCGGAATTGGCAGTCGTTATTGGTCGGTTCTGCAAGGACGTCCCACGAGAGCGAGTCAATGAGGTGATTTTGGGTTACACCTGTGCGAATGACGTTTCGGCACGTGACGTGCAAAAATCAGACGGACAATGGACGAGAGCCAAGGGATTTGACACTTTTTGCCCGCTTGGGCCTTGGATTGAAACTGATTTAGATCCATCCGAAGTTGAGATTGCAGCTTATGTCGGAAGCGAACAGCGCCAATCGGGGAACACAAAGGATCTTATTTTTTCAGTGCTCGATTTGGTCAGTTATGTGAGTCACCAGATGACTTTGCTTCCAGGCGATGTAATTCTGACGGGTACGCCCGCCGGCGTTGGACCAATTGTTGCGGGAGATGAAGTTGAAATATCCATTGAAGGAATTGGAAGCTTGGTCAACCCGGTTAAGGATGCTTGATGAGTGACATTCGAGTTCGATTCTGCCCATCACCGACGGGGAACCCACACGTTGGCATGATCCGAACGGCACTTTTCAACTGGGCATTTGCTCGGCACGTTGGTGGAACCTTTGTTTTTCGTATTGAAGACACGGATGCGGCTCGTGATTCGCAGGATTCTTATCTCGCGTTGGTGGACAGCATGCGCTGGCTTGGCCTGGATTGGGATGAAGGCCCCGAAGTTGGCGGTCCGTACGGTCCTTACCGCCAATCTGAACGGATGGGGATCTACGCAGAAGTTGTTGAGAAACTACTCGAGGCTGGATTTGCCTACCGTTGCTATTGCAGTGCCTCGGAACTGGAAGCGAAGCGCGAACTTGCCACTGCCGAGAAGAGAACGCCGGGTTACGACGGCACCTGTAGGGAGCTGAGCGAAGAGCAGGTAAGCGAGTTCCTCTCCCAAGGTCGTGAACCCGTTATCCGGTATCGGATGCCCGGCACCGACTTCACGTGGAATGACCTCATTCGTGGTGAGGTCACTTTCCAGGCCGAACATGTCCCTGACTTTGTGTTGGTCCGAGCAAATGGTGAACCGCTGTACACCTTGGTGAATCCGGTCGACGACGCAATGATGAACATCACCCACGTTTTGCGTGGTGAGGATCTTTTATCATCGACTCCACGGCAACTTGCCCTATTCGAGGGGCTAACCGCTGTTGGCGTAGCGCAACTCACGCCGGCCTACGGACACTTGCCATACGTCATGGGCGAAGGCAATAAGAAATTATCTAAGCGTGATCCCGAATCATCACTAGCCATGTACAGGTCAAAAGGTTATCTACCTGAGGCCTTATTGAACTACTTGGCACTTCTGGGATGGTCCATGGGTAATGACGTCGAGTTCTTCTCGCCCAAGGAATTGACCGAGGCTTTCACCCTTGAACGGGTCAACCCCAACCCGGCCCGATTTGATTTAAAAAAATGTACGTCCATAAACGGTGATTGGATTCGTCACCTATCTGAGGCCGATTTATGTGATCGGCTAGTCACCTTCATGGAGTCCGCAGGGGTAACGTCAACCCCCATTACCTTCGAGGAGAGGGCCCTATTGGGCCAGGTAGTTCCTCTGATTCAAGAAAGGCTCGACACTCTCGATGCCGCACCACCGCTCGTTGAATTCCTGTTCATTCCAGCGGCGAAAATTACCATCGAGCCTGATCTGTGGACCAGTGAGTCCGCTCAGGTTCTTGAAATAGCAGGGAAAGCCTTAGCGCAAGTGCACGAATGGAATGCGGAAGCGATTCAGGCGGCCTTGCGCGTTTCTCTCGTTGATGGATTGGGGCTCAAGCCAAAGTTGGCTTTTGGGCCGGTTCGAACCGCAATCTGTGGACAGAAAATCTCCCCACCGCTCTTTGAGTCAATGGAGATATTGGGTAAGGAAGAGTCGTTGTTGAGAGTCGAAAATGGCCGTGTACATGCGTTGGCCCGGCCTTTGAGCGAGTGATTTTTTCCCGGCGATACACTATCGCGGCACCCTTGGGGTATGGGGTAATTGGCAGCCCAACTGATTCTGATTCAGTTAGTCTAGGTTCGAGTCCTGGTACCCCAGCGAATCGTGTATGTGCGCGATTTTTTTCACGGCCCCGTTGTGTAGTGGCCTAGCACGCCGCCCTCTCAAGGCGGTAGCGCGGGTTCGAATCCCGTCGGGGCTACAACGGTGGGAGAGTCCAATCGGATTCTCCCACCCTGAGTTGATACGTAGTGAAGAATGGGAGTTCGATATGGGTCGCACATTGGCAGAGAAGGTCTGGTCAGACCACATCGTGCATGAAGGTGATGGGCTGCCGGATCTGTTGTATATCGATATGCATCTTGTCCATGAAGTCACCAGTCCGCAAGCATTTGATGGATTGCGAGCAACCGGTCGCCCATTGCGTCGGCCCGACCTGACTGTTGCCACCGAGGATCACAATATCCCCACGGTCGATGTCGACAAGCCAATTGCAGACCCTATTTCGCGCATCCAGGTTGAGACACTGCGCAAAAACTGTGAAGAATTTGGCGTCACACTTTTTCCGTTGGGTGATGTAGAACAAGGGATTGTGCACGTTGTCGGACCTCAGATGGGCCTCACCCAACCCGGTATGACAATCGTGTGTGGGGATTCACACACAAGCACACATGGTGCATTCGGCGCTCTTGCATTTGGGATTGGTACCAGCGAAGTTGAACACGTACTGGCCACCCAAACCTTGCCGCTCAAGCCATTCAAAACCATGGCAATCAATTTTGAGGGTGAATTACCTCTCGGAGTCAGCGCAAAAGATCTCATCCTCGCCGTGATTGCCCAAATTGGTACCGGAGGCGGTCAAGGCTATGTCCTGGAGTACCGGGGCGATGCGATCAAAGGTCTTTCGATGGAAGGCCGGATGACAATCTGCAATATGTCAATTGAAGCGGGCGCTCGCGCCGGCATGATTGCCCCCGATACAACAACCTTTGGATACATCAAAGGAAAACCCCATGCACCAAAAGGGGCGGACTGGGATACCGCCCTCGCTTACTGGGAATCACTTGTCACAGATCCAGATGCGAAATTCGACAAAGAAATCACGATCGACGCATCTGCTTTACGTCCCTTCGTGACGTGGGGGACTAACCCTGGCCAGGGTTTGCCACTGGATCAGTTGGTTCCGGATCCACAGTCATTTTCTGATCCAGTTGAACGCGAAGCTGTGGAAAATGCCCTGGCTTATATGGATCTTCGTCCTGGTCAACCACTCAAGGAAATTGCAGTTGATACCGTTTTCCTTGGGTCCTGCACCAACGGTCGCATTGAGGATCTACGCGCCGCCGCACATGTCATCAAAAATCGAAAGGTCGCGCAGGGCGTTCGACTCCTTGTCGTCCCAGGTTCAACGCGGGTGCGGATTGAGGCTGAGCATGAGGGTCTGGACCAAATTTTCCTTGACGCGGGTGCCGAGTGGCGCGGAGCCGGTTGCTCAATGTGTCTCGCTATGAACCCGGATAAGTTAACGCCCGGTGAGCGAAGTGCATCAACGTCGAATCGTAACTTCGAAGGGCGTCAAGGACCTGGTGGTCGAACGCATCTGGTTTCGCCAGAGGTTGCGGCTGCCACTGCAGTTCGAGGCACTCTCAGCGACCCAACGGATTTGGTGGAGGTTTAAACATGGAGGCATTTACCGTTCATACGGGTACGGCCGCACCACTGCATCGAAGTAATGTCGACACAGATCAAATAATCCCTGCTGAATACCTCAAGCGAATCACCCGGCACGGTTTTGAAGACGCGTTATTTGCCAGCTGGCGCAAGAACCCAGAATTCGTGCTCAACCTTCCGCAATATGAAGCAGCCTCGATCTTGGTAGCGGGCCCTGATTTTGGGACTGGATCTTCACGCGAGCATGCCGTTTGGGCCCTCCAAGATTACGGATTCAAAGTGATTCTTAGTTCGCGCTTTGCCGATATCTTCCGGGGGAACTCGGGTAAGGGCGGGCTGCTCACCGCGGTCATCCCGCAAGATGCCATTGAGAAACTGTGGGAAATCACCGAAGCTAACCCTTCCACCCCGGTAACCGTAGACCTACAGGAACGTTGTGTCACTGCTGGAAATTTCAGTTGCGATTTTGAAGTTGATGATTACGTTCGCTGGCGCCTGCTGGAAGGACTCGATGACATTGGGATCACGCTGGAACATGCCGATGCAATAGGGGAGTTTGAAAAAAACCGCCCCTCATTTAAGCCTGTTCTCAACTAATACCTGCAAAGTCTCAAAGTCTTAAAGTCTCAAAGTCTCAAAGTCTCTAAGTCACAAGGTCACAAATCACCTAGTACGGATGAGTAAAAGATGTTGCGGGGCAACGCCTTTTGGCGTGGCTAATCCGAAATATTGACAGTTTCACGTTACATTTAGGTGTTGGTCACAAGATCAACCTAATCACCCTCCGGAGGGGTTAAATCGTGAACAAAGCAGAACTCATTGATGCAGTAGCGGGCCGTGGCGACGTTAGCAAGCGTGAAGTCACCGAAATCGTTGATGCATTCATCGAAGAGATCAAACTGTCCGTGGTTCGTGGCGACAAAGTTGCCATTAGTGGATTTGGAATCTTCGAAGCCCAAGCGCGTCAAGCTCGTCTTGGCCGTAACCCTCGTACGGGAGAAACCGTAAAGATCAAGGCGACGAAGCTTCCTAAATTCCGTCCAGGTGCAGAATTCAAAGCCGTTGTGTCCGGTGCAAAGAAAATCGCAACCGCCGCTCCCAAAAAGGCTGCAGCAAAGAAGGCTGCTCCTAAGAAGGCTGCAGCAAAGAAGGCTCCTGCTCGTCGTAAGTAGTTTTTTCTCAGTAGGTGGTCGCATCCCACTGGGTGCGGCCGCCTACTTGTTTTTTGTGCAGGATTAACGGCTAAATCCTGATGTGTTTGTTGGCGGAGTCGATCCGAATTCTTTGCCCAATTCGTGGGGCGATTAAGTCCGAAACATCGTAATCAGGGTAGGAGATTTGAAGACCTGACTCATCGATTGCTGTGAGTGGGTTTGTCCCGGATATCGTTGCGGTGTACATGGCGGTTTCACTTAAAGCTTGTGATGTGTGTATCCCTACTCCAATGCGAATGGCATCCCAAAGGTCTGTGGAAGTATCAACGTCGCGGTGAGCGCCCGCAGAACATGGAATCTCAACCGCTCCATGCATCCGGTGAGCTGCGCGGGATCGGACGCCAAATCGGGGTTTCGCGTCAGATCCTGGTCGGCGAGCCCACATTGTGCTACCTGTGCCGTCAGAATCGCAGGTGAATGAACTGTCGTGGTGAACAGCCTGCTCTAGGAATAGGTCGACATCTTGTGTACGCAGACAGGGCAGGTCGCCCAAAGCAATCACAGCACCATTGGCTTCTGATGCGCTCTTTATGCACTCTAGACCTACATCCAAGGCGTTAAGAAGTCCAGTTGGAGAGCCTTCCATGATGACATCTCCACCCAAATCTTCAACGAGGGATGCAACTTCCGCATCTGCGGTGATCACGGTGAGTCGAGCCACTTGGGAAGAGCCGATGAGCGCCGCGACAGTGTCAGCCAGGAAAGGACCAGCTAAATCATTTCTACCTAATCGAGACTTTGAGTTGTGAAGTCCCTTAGCGGGAACTAATGCGTGCCACTTGACTTCGCGGGACACGGACTGATCGAACATGGGTCCATTCAACCGGGTCGACAGGTACGCTGATGAGGTGGCTGGACATACGACAAGGCGATCCAAAATCGGTCTGGGTTTTCGGATCGCAGTTTTTTTCGGCCTGCCATTTCTCGTGATCTTTACAAAATGGAATTGGCGAGGTTTTGAGCAACTCTCGCAGCACGATGGCGGGATTGATGGCGGGATTATTGTGGCGACGAACCACACCTCCTGGTTTGATCCGCTGGCCGTGGCCCACCCTTTGTGGGCACATGACCGCCCGCCTCGGTTTTTGGGCAAGGAATCTGTTTTCAGGGTGCCCATTTTCGGCTGGATTATTTCCAGTGCGGGGCAGATTCGGGTTTACCGTGAATCAAATGAGGCAGTCTTTGCTTTCCGAGATGCAGTAGTCGCTGCAAGATCGGGTGAATGTGTGGTCGTTTATCCCGAGGGCACGATCACCCGTGATCCACACTTGTGGCCGATGCAGGGGAAAACTGGAGCGGTTCGTATCGCTTTGGAATCAGGCTGCCCTTTGTTTCCAATGGTGCAATGGGGGTCTCAGAACGTAATTGGACCGTATAAGAAGCAGCTTCGACTGTTACCGCGAAAAACGATGTATGTTTGGTTGGGCGAGCCAATAGATCTGTCCCGCTATCGTGACAAGGAATGGACTCCCGAATTACTCCACGAAGCTACAGATCAACTTATGCTCACCATCGCACGCATGGAAGGTGAGATCAGAGGAGAGGCTCCACCGGCCGTGCTCTATCGTCATACCGTGAATAACAGGAGCGAGCGTTGACGAAGGTTGCCATGATGGGTGGCGGATCATGGGGAACAGCCTTTGCCGCGGTAGTTGCCGACGCAGGTTCGCAGGTGACCCTGTGGACTCGGAGTGAAGAAATCGTTGCCGACATTAATGATTTTCACCGAAATAGTCGGTACCACCCAGGCGTTGATCTACCCGAGTCAATCGTTGCTACAACCAATCCCCAGACCGCTCTAGAACACGCTGAGATTGTGGTCTTAGCCATACCTGCTCAGTCACTTCGCGGGAATTTAGTTGAGTGGGTGAAGTGGATTGCCCCCGACGCATTGTTTGTAAGCCTGATGAAGGGCATTGAACTGGGCACATTAATGCGAATGAGCGAGGTCATCGTCGAGACCACGGGGGCTAACCCTGATCGCATTTCGGTGGTCTCCGGGCCTAATCTCGCCCGGGAAATTATTGCGCGTCAACCGACGGCAACTACCGTGGCCGCACCTACCGAAGTGGGTGCCATCGCGATCCAAAGAGCATGCACCACAGACTATTTCCGCCCGTATTGGTCAACGGATGTCATTGGCACGGAGATCGGTGGAGCCGTCAAGAACGTGATCGCATTGGCCAATGGAATAGCGGTCGGTATGGGCTTGGGTGAGAACTCCCAATCATCCTTGATAACTCGTGGGCTAGCCGAAATTGGCCGACTGGGAGTTGCTCTCGGCGCCGACCCCCTGACTTTTCAAGGACTCGCAGGGGTTGGTGACCTAGTGGCTACCAGCCAATCTCCACTTTCGCGCAACCGGACCTTCGGTGAGAATCTAGGTAAAGGCCTCACGGTTGAAGAAACGATAGCAATCACCAATCAAACGTGTGAGGCGTATAAGAGTTGCCAGCCTATTTTGGAGTTGGCACAGAGGTCAGGTGTGGAAATGCCGATAACGCAGGAGGTGGTGGAGGTGCTGCACCAAGGAAAACCACCACGAGAGTTGTTGAAATCTTTTATGGCGCGCGACACTAAATCTGAGATCTAGATTTTGCTCCCACTAATTAGTGCTTGATTTAGGTCTAGCCAAAGGTCATTGGGGTGTTCAATCCCAAATGAAAGTCGAATAAGGTTTTCAGGCACACCGTGGCTTTCAAGCGGCCATCTGCGCCGGCGTTCAAGGAGTGATTCAACCCCACCCAGGCTTGTCGCATATGTCCACAGCCGAGTTGATTCACATACTCGATCTGCACTGCCAGCAACTTCAATTGCTGCGATTGTTCCCCAACCGGGGTATCTCAAACGCAGAACATTTGGGTGAGATTGCAGCTGTGAGACAAGTGAAATTGCGTTGCTCTCAGATTTTTCATACCGGATAAACAAAGTTCTCAATCCGCGCAAGGCAAGGTAACAATCAAATGCACTCGGCATAGCACCCAGCAACACGCGTCGGACGTGCAGTTGTTCCCAGTTGGCGTGATCCTGAGCGACCACCGCGCCCATCAGAAGATCGGAATGACCACTGAGGATTTTGGTGACACTGTGTAAAACGAAATCCGCCCCCATTGCCAGGGGATTCTGGCGCACGGGACTCGCAAATGTGTTATCCACGATTGTTGTAACACCAGAAGTGCGGGCGTGGGCGAGCAATACTTCGAGTTCGGCGACTTCAAGCAGTGGATTGGTGGGGGACTCAAGCCAGAGAACTTGGGAGTTGGGAAGCAGGTCAATGATCACTTGAGTTTGGGTGACATCACACGTTGTGAGTTCGATTTGACCACGCTCATGTAATTCCCGCAATCGCACCGCGACACCCGTGTATGCGGTCGTGGGTGCAATGACCTTTGCGCCGATTGGCCACAGGTCCATCAACGCATTGGCTGCAGCCATACCCGAGGAAAAAACAATTGCATGGCCATTTTCCAATCCCCCGAGGGCTTCCTCCAATGCCGAGGCACTTGGGTTTGCTTCCCGGCCATATTCAATTGCTCCGCCTGCGTGAAAAGTTGAGGCGGGAACTATTGGCGCATTGATCGGGTTATCGGGCACGGCGGGTGGTCGACCCGAACTCACCACCCAGGTGCTGGGATCCAGGTCCGTGTATTCCATGGGCACACCCTAATGGCCACCCTTTGTGAACTGAGTTGTATTTCCTTGGAGAGTACCCACAACAAGGGAAGGCGCTCCGGGTACGGTGAGGGCATGCCGATTGATTCCGGGACACGCATCGCGCTCGTATTTGGTGGGTGCGGTCAAGAGCATTCAATTTCGTGTGTGAGTGCCAAGTCGGTTCTTCAAGCCTTGGTCGACTTGGGCCACGAAGTCGTGTGCATTGGTATTACGCGTGAGGGAAATTGGGTAGAAGTTCAGCCCGCGGAGGTTGCGGCCTATGTCATTACCGCGGACCACTATCCAGAGGTGGTTGATCGCCCAGAGACCATCCGGCTTGTCATGAATTCGGAATGCCCGGGTGTGGAGATCAATGGAGAGTTCATCGCGGTTTCAGTGGTTTTCCCGGTTGTTCATGGCGTGGGTGGCGAAGACGGTGCTATCCAAGGGCTGTGCCAAAGCATGGGGATACCTGTTGTTGGTTCGGGCGTGCGTGCGTCTGCGATCTGCATGAACAAGTTGAGCGCCAAAGAGTTGGTTCGTGCGGCAGGGATTGATTCTGGTAGCTGGTTTGGTCAAAACGATTCACAGGCAATTTCTGCGCCAGTTGCCGATCCCTTCCCGTTTCCGTGGTTTGTGAAGCCGGTTACGGGGGGTTCTTCAATTGGGATTACTCGCATTGAAGCCCTCGCTGACTATCAACCTGCGTGCAGGGAAGCATTCCTTAGCTCGAGTGAAGTAATTGTGGAGCAAGGATTGATTCGCCCGCGTGAATTGGAAGTCGGCATTCTGGTGGGTGAGGCCGGGGTCATCGCCAGCCCTGTTGGTGAAATAAAGGTCAAAGAGGGTTTCGATTACTACGACTTTGAAGCAAAATACATTTCTGATGGAGCAGACTTAATTGTTCCAGCGCTACTTCAACCCAATGTGGCGCATGAAGTCCAACAACTTGCCATTCGAATCTTCGAGTTGTTGGGGTGTGCGGGATATGCGCGAATTGACTTCTTTCTCGACGGTGAAAGAATTGTGTTTAACGAAGTCAACACTATTCCCGGCTTTACCCCGATTTCTATGTTTGCCCGCATGTGGTCACATGCAGGAATTGACTTCCCGCGCATTGTTGACCAGCTAGTTCGCTCAGCTTCCTAGAGTACTGATTGCCGAACTTAGCTCGGTCAGTATTTCCGCGGTGGTTTCATATGCGGTCGGTATTGAAACTTCGACTAATTCGATTGTTTCCATGGAAGTGAATCTCACGCCAGCTTCCAATTCCTCCGGGTACCAGTTGACGTCGTTGACCGTGAGAAGTTGACTCGCTGCTGAATAGGAATTCGGTATTGAGACCCCACAACGCAGAACGATGGCTGGGTCTCCCCAGGCTTTGGTTCCGGGGGAATTTGGGCTTGTGTCTCGCAATAGTGTCCCACCGAGGCTGACCGGCAGAATCGCGCCCAGTTCCGTGCAGAATTGGGAATCGGCGCCGTTGGCGGGTTCGACATCTAGGGACGAACTGCAAGCGCTAGCACCTGCGAAAATGCAGAGTGAACAGGCGAGTGCAGCTAAGTTTTTAACCAAGGTTCACAACGGGACAGGTTAATGTTCTCGTAATTCCGGGAACTGACTGAATCTTTGCAACGACAAGTCGACCGAGTTCGTCCATGGTTGGGGCTTCAGCTTTTACAATCACGTCGTAAGGTCCGGTGACATCTTCGGCGACTGCCACCCCAGAAATGGACCGAATCGACTCGACGACGGTGACCGCCTTGCCGACTTCGGTTTGAATTAATACATATGCTTGGACCGACATAGCCTCACTCTATATTTGAGTTGAGATTTTTGCCCTAAAGATCACCGGAAAGGCTCAAAGTTGTGAGTTCAGATTCCAGCAATGGCACCCTTGCCGACCTTGGCGAGTCAGGATTAGTAGCCAAAATTTTGGCACGGATCGGGGAATCGAAAGTTGCAAGTCCGAGTCTGGAGATCCCCGCGGGTGATGACGCGGCCGTCATGGGCACCTCGGGATCCTCATTTGTCTTTAGTGTTGACATGTACGCGGAGGGGAAGCACTTTCGAACGGATTGGTCTACAGCGATTGAAATTGGGCGACGATGCGCAGCAGGCTCCATTGCCGATGTTTGTGCAATGGGCGCTACCCCGGTCGGAGTTCTGCTTGCAATTGGATTGCCCGCTGTCACTGCTTCACATTGGGTAGGTGAGTTCATGGCGGGCTTCATTCAAGAAGCAGAGAACGCAGGGTCAACCGTTTTGGGTGGTGATGTCAGCGGTTGCGACAGCATTGTCATATCCGTTACTGCAATAGGCACCATTGATTCAGGAAACGCAATTAGTCGAAGTGGTGCCCGAGCGGGAGACATCGTAGGGATTTGCGGTCGATCCGGGATGGCTGCTGGCGGACTCAGGGTTTTACAACGTGGCTTACGTTCACCGCGTGCATTAGTTGATGCGTTTAGGGTTCCCGAACTCGATTACACCGCTGGTGTCCGGGCGGCAAAGAGTGGTGCGACTTCAATGATTGATATTTCTGATGGACTGGTTGCAGATCTTGAACACATAGCCCGTGGCTCAGGTGTTGGGATCGAACTAGAAACAAAAAATATTGTGGTGCCTGCCGAATTGGTTTCGACCGCGGCCGCTTTTGGTGCCGACCCCATGGCATGGATTCTGGCCGGGGGGGATGACCACGCATTCGTAGCAACGTTCCCGCCCAAGAAGCGTCTGCCCGCCGGCTTTGTGGCTATTGGAAAAGTACGAGAGGACTCAATCGGAGAGGTTCTTGTTGATGGAGTGCTGTACCGGGATGCCTATGAAGTCTCGCCCGGGTTCCAACATTTTTCGTCGTAGCAGACGACATGTTGCGTGTTTAGGAAGCGCGAGCTACTTTGCCGGCCTTGATGCACGAGGTGCACACATTCAGACGCTTGGGGGTTTTACCGACCAGTGCGCGAACCCGTTGGATATTCGGATTCCAGCGACGGTTGGTCTTGCGCTGTGAATGGGAAACGTTATGCCCGAAGCTAGGGCTCTTTCCGCAGATATCGCAGTTTGCAGCCACAATGACTCCTTCGGTCAATTTAAAGAGGTGGATCCAGGTGGATCCGGTTGGATATGAGGGTCTAATGCGAGAAGATTGTCCAACTCGTGCCAAACCTGAAGAAGAATAGCCGATCAAGTGCAATGTAATGAAGGAGGGGCTATGGGAGAGCCGATCTCGGATTCGGCCGATGCCCCAGCAACTTGTTTCACCCTGCCCATATTGCACACATGGCTTGTGGAGGCTCTGAGCGGATTACGGGCAGCACGTGAGGAAATTGACGCACTCAACGTGTTTCCCGTCCCTGATGGAGACACGGGAACAAACCTGTATCTGACGGTGGAAGCCGCCTGTACAGCTTTTATTGAGCCATGTGAGGACCTCGCCGCAGCCGCCATTGGGGTTGGTCGGGCGGCAATTTTGGGGGCCCGAGGGAACTCAGGGGTGATTTTTTCGGCGCTACTACGCGATTTGGTAGCTGAGCTGGCCAAAAGTCCAGAAAATTTCGCACACGCTCTTTCACAGGGTGCTAGTGGTGCCTATCGCGCTGTCGCATCACCGGTGGAAGGCACAATTCTTACGGTGGCAACTGACTCGGCTCAGGAAGCTGAGTTGGTTGCATCGCGGGGAGCTGATCTCGCAGAAGTGGTAACTGCGGCCGCTGATGCCGCATATAACTCTTTGCTCCTCACCCCAGATCTACTGGTTCAATTGCGTGATGCGGGCGTCGTTGATGCTGGAGGTCGGGGCTTGGTGGTAGTGCTCGACGCGCTGGTCACCGTCCTGACCGGTGCGAAGCCCCAGCGGATGGATCATGAGGTCCACCCGTTGAATCAATATTCGCCTTTAGGGGAGTTAAAGGACGACAAGGACGGGGACATTGAATGTGAAGTCATGTATCACTTCGATGCGAAGGAGTGCACTGAATTACGAAATGTTTTAGAGAGTCTTGGCACGAGCGTAATGGTTGCCGGGATTGATTCACTGTGGAAAGTTCACGTGCATGCCCCACTTCATCGGGTTTCTGACTGCATCAATGCCGGAATAGCGCGGGGGATAGTGACCCAGGTCAGCGTCGTACCCCTGGACCTACATTCAAATAACCGGGTGCATCCTGAATCGAGTGTTGTTCGCTCCCGGATTTTGATTGCCGTGACGCATGGACAAGGGATCCAGCGCTTGCTGGAGTCACTTGGTGTGACGTGTATCCCGACTCCAGCACGGCAACAACCATCCGCCGCAGAAATCATCGCTGCAATCAAGGGAAGCGAGGCGAGAGAAATCGTCATACTTCCTTCTGATCGTGATACGCACCCAGTGGCTGACATTGCAGCATCAGATATGCGGGCAATGGGTTATCGCGTTTCAGTAATTCCGAGTCGCGCTATAACACAGTCTTTGGCAGCTATTGCCGTGCATGAACCTTCACTTGAATTTGATCGTGATGTTGTCTCGATGACACGGGCGGCCAGCGCAACCCGCTACGGGGCGATTACCCGCGCCACACGCGATGTATTAACGATGGCCGGTGCTTGTAAATCTGGTGATTACCTCGGGCTCATTGACGGTGAAATTAGTGTGATTGAGAGCGAGCTCCTCACCGCAAGTAAAAAACTTCTGCGAAGGATGTTAGCTCCTGGAGCTGAATTACTGACCATTGTCACGGGTAACGAATTGAGCGAATCAGAAATTGAATCATTTCTCACGTGGGTTAAATCAAGCTATCCATTGATTGATCTGGAACTAGTTTCCGGGGAGCAGCCGTTATGGCCCTTCATTTTCGGGGTCGAATAGTGTGAGAGGCACCGCAGGGTTTTTAAGTACGCCCCTCAATGAACTCATTGGTGGAAAAAGTGCTGCAAGTTTGGAAAAGGCTTTCGGAATCACCCGCGCCGGGGAGCTCCTGAATCATTATCCGCGGAGATACATTGATCGAGGAAAGCTCACAACTTTGCGGAACGTCGAAGTTGGTGTTCCAGTGACAATCATGGCCACTATTCAAAGTATCGAAACTCGACGCATGACTCAAAAGCGGGGCTTTATTCTGGTAGTGAAAGTTACTGATGGAATCGACACCATGGAGCTCACGTTTTTTAACCAGAAATGGCGGGAGAAAGATTTACAAGTTGGTCGAAGTGGATTATTTGCTGGCACTGTTTCTGAGTATCGCGGGGTGAGAACATTGACGCACCCAAAATTTGCACTCTTTACCGACATCGGAATTGACATTTCTCAGGAGACTGATGCGATTACGAACTTCACGAGCGAAATCATCTCCGTTTATCCAAGTACTCAGGACCTTGCTTCGTGGCAAATTCAGGCAGCCATTGAAGTAGTGCTGGCATCCGCCGATGACGTGATTGACCCAATTCCGGCAGAACTTGTCGCCAAACATGGATTCATGACTAAAGTTGAATCCCTGCGTGCAATTCATCTACCAAAAGATCATGATGAAATCCTTCAGGCTATCCAGCGAATCAAATATGAGGAAGCATTTATCCTGCTCGCGCTTATGCGCCAGCGCAAAAATCAAGCGAAATCAGCGATCGCACATGCGCGCGGTGGATCAGACGGAGCACTCCTCTCTGAATTCGATGACTCACTTCCCTTTGAATTAACCCAGGGCCAACGTGAAGTCGGTGAGGAGATCTCGCGGGACCTAGCAAGAAGCATCCCTATGACAAGGTTGCTTCAGGGTGATGTTGGCAGCGGCAAGACAATCGTGTCAATCCGCGCGATGCTTGACGTGATTTCATCGGGTGGTCAGGTGGCCCTACTTGCTCCAACGGAAGTGTTGGCGCTCCAGCACCTTGAATCCCTTCACGTGTTTTTGGAGGGTGTCACCTCGCGAAAGGTCCGGGTTGACCTTCTTACTGGGGGTTTGCCAGTTGCAAAGCGCCGTCAGCTACTCCTGGATTTGCAAAGTGGAGACCTCGACATTCTGATTGGTACTCATGCGTTACTTGAGGACAATGTGCAATTTTTTGATTTAGGCCTAATCGTGATCGACGAGCAGCATCGATTTGGCGTAGAGCAGCGTGCACGCATGCTGACAAAGGCGAAGGGCGAATTGCGTCCACATATGTTAGTTATGACGGCGACTCCGATCCCACGGACTGTGGCCCTCACAATTTTCGGTGATCTTGACGTCTCAACTTTGACGGAGTCACCTTCTTTGCGAGCTGAAGTGCAGACCCACCTAGTTTCGACTTCAGGGATGCCTCGCAGTGTGTCTCGCGTATGGGAACGAATGGCCGAAGAAGTGGCTGCTGGGAATCGAGTCTTTGTCGTGTGTCCGAGCATTAACCGAGCAGAAGTTGATCCAAAAAAAGTTAAAACATTGCGTGATCAAAATCCACAGCCGGAACCGCTCGCTTCGGTTGAGGAAACATTTGAATCATTAAGTCGACAGTTTCCGGAAATTGCCTTTGAAATGCTGCACGGTGGATTGGAATCGAAAACCAAACGGGAAATTATGCATCGTTTTGGGGGATCCGAAGAGCCACGCATTGATGTATTGATTGCAACGACCGTGATAGAAGTGGGAGTTGATATTCCGGAGGCAACCATGATGGTGGTCCTCAATGCCGAACGATTCGGAATGTCGCAGTTACATCAGCTGCGGGGGAGAATTGGTCGTGGCTCTCTACCTGGACTGTGTATTCTCGTCCATGGTTGTTCCTACAGTTCTGCTTCGCTCGATCGACTCAGTGCAATGCGTGATTCACGAGACGGATTTGTACTGTCGCAGAAAGATCTTGAAATTCGCGGTGAAGGTGATGTCTTGGGGCAGGATCAATCCGGGGCGCTGAGTTCCCTTCGTTTGCTAAGAATAATTGATGACTTAGATTTTATTGAGACCGTGCGGATTGAGATCGAAGAGTTGTGCGAAGGCAACAATTGGGATTCGGTGTTGCAGGCAATTGACACCTTTGAGATTGCACGTGCCCAGAATCTGGAAAAGGCCTAATGAGAATTATCTCCGGATCTGCCCGAGGTCGAAAGTTGGAAGTTCCTAAAGCCGGAACACGTCCAACGTCTGATCGATTAAAGGAGGCAATGTTCTCCTCAATTGAATCTCACCTAGCCCGAAGCGACATTGATTGGGGGCAGGTCAATTTTGTTGACCTCTTCGCCGGATCTGGCGCAGTAGGCCTAGAAGCCAAAAGCCGCGGTGCTCAACAAGCTGTGCTCGTTGAAAATGAATCGAAGGCCCGAACCATCATCGAAAACAATTCTTCGCGGGCTGGTTTGCCAGTTCGAATCGTGAATACTGACGTTTATTCGTGGGTTCCCGCATTCGAAGTCGATATTCTTTTTTCGGATCCACCATATGATCACCCTGATACTCAAGTGCAGCAGTATTTCGCGCGAATATGTGAGGACAAGCACCTCTCGGGCGCATTGCTTATCTGTGAACGTGGAGTGAGGTCGCTCTCTCCATTTGCCCTGGTCTCTGAAGAGATTTTGCCACTTGTTTGGGAACGAACTTACGGTGACTCTAAACTTTGGTACGGTCAGGTTGGCTCAGATCCGATTAGGTGAGGAATGCAGATGCGAATTGCCGTATGCCCGGGTTCATTTGACCCTGTAACTATGGGACACCTTGATGTATTTGAGCGAGCCTCCCGAATGTCTGACCAAGTAATCGTGGCGGTTCTGATTAACAAGCAGAAGTCTTCACTCTTTACTTTGGACGAGCGAATAGAGATGCTCACGGAAGCAACATCTCACCTTCCCAATGTTTCGGTGGATTCGTTTTATGGACTGCTGGTTGATTACTGCCGGGACCACAATGTCAATGCGATTGTGAAAGGTCTGCGGGCGGTCAGCGATTTTGACTATGAGCTCCAGATGGCTCAGATGAACTATCGGCTCACCAAGGTAGAAACATGCTTTATCTCCACCAACCCGCTTTACAGCTACTTGTCGTCAAGTTTGGTGAAAGAGGTCGCGACTCATGGCGGCAATGTCAGCGGTCTGGTACCTGATGTCGTGTTGAAGCGCTTAGAAGTCAAATTATCCAGCACAATATGATGGGCTAGTTTTCCCAATAGTTAAACAAGAATCAATGTCAGGAGCAAGCATGGACGTGCAGGAGAGACTCGACGAGCTCACCGTTTTGGTGGAAGATGCGAAATCCATGCCCTTATCGGCCTCATGCATTGTCAATCGGTCCCAGGTACTCGACATCATCGAAGAGATTCGCCAACTCCTGCCTGAGTCGGTGTATCGAGCCGATGAACTATTGGCGGACCGAGAGGCGGTTGTTCAAGACGGGCGTCGCGAGGCGGATCGCATTCTTGCCCAAGCGAGGGCAACTGCCGACTCCTTGGTGTCTGAGCACGAGGTCTATCTGACCGCTGTCGAGGAAGCGAACGCTCTTCGTAATGAAGTGGCGGCCCAGACCCAGCAAATGCGAATTGAAACTGATGACTACATCGATGGAAAACTAGCCACATTTGAAATTACTCTGCAAAAGACACTGCAAACAGTTGATCGGGGTCGTGAGCGCCTACGAAGCCAGATGTACCAAGAACTGGCTCCTGATGCGAGTCAGACCTCTGAGTTTTTTGACGCACAAACGGATTAGTGAGTCTCATGGCAATTGATTCCCCCGTCGAACCGGGTTCATTCCAGGTGTCCCTTACTCATTTGCCCCGCAGGCCGGGAAACATGTGGGAGTCAGCGCTGGAATTCATCGCCCCGCCGCAGCTTGAAGTGGGTATGGCTCGGCTTGCGCCGGGGAGCAAGATGCCGGCAGATATCCGGATCGAGTCAGTCCTTGATGGTGTTCTGGTCAACCTTGACTTTGAATTTGAGGTCGAAGCTGAATGTGCGAGGTGCCTAGAGCCATTTATGTGGACAGATGAAGCCCACGTGACCGAGCTCTTTCTCTATGAAGAAACTGATTCACGTGGGCGCGTCATTCCTGCGGCCCTAGAGGAATCTGATGAGCTGACCGTCTTTTATGTTAAGGACGATAGTTTGGATCTGCTTGAGGTCGTCCGGGACGCAATTGTGCTCGACCTGCCACTGTCGCCACTGTGCCAACCCGATTGCCTGGGGATCTGCCAAGAATGTGGGGAAAAACTCGAAGATGCCCCGCACCAGCACGAGAGTTTGGACCAAAGGTGGGCCGCCCTTGAGGGACTATTGGATGTACCCAAAGCCGACCCCTTAGGCTAGATCAAATAGCACTAGTGCGATACTTCACTGCGCAAACGAGTGCAACCACTACTTGAAAGAGGATCCAGTGCCAGTTCCCAAGCGGAAAACCTCGCGATCAAACACCCGTCATCGACGGTCACAGTGGAAAGCTGTTGCGCCCAATCTGGTCATATGTGTACGGTGCAAGGAAAAGCGTATTTCCCACATCGCATGCCCAACTTGCGGAACCTACGCGAAGCGCCGCGTTCTCGACGTTTAGTCGATCACTAACTATCCGAATCAAACGGGGGAGTTATTGCTCGCAATGGACGCAGACCAGCATTCGATAAACACTTTGCTCGCGGTACTGGATTGCGAGTGTGAAAAAGAATTACTGGAACTAGCACTGGTTCATCGCTCATTTTCATACGAGAACGGTGGCATTCCCACCAACGAACGACTTGAGTTTCTTGGAGATTCGGTCCTGGGCGTAGTTGTTACCGACTTTCTTTATCGTGAGTTCCCCGATCTCCCACAGGGGTCTCTGGCTCGAATGCGAGCGTCCGTTGTGAATTCACAGGCGTTGGCAGACGTTGCGCGAACTCTTGGTCTTGGCCAGTACGTACGTCTGGGTCGAGGCGAAGTAAGTTCGGGCGGCAGTGAGAAGACTTCCATTTTGGCTGATTCACTGGAAGCGGTTATTGGAGCGATTTATTTGTCGGGGGGAATCGATGCCGCCGGCCAATTTATTCATCGAATTTTTGACCCTATGATCCTGGCTGCCTCAGAGTTGGGCGCTGGTTTGGATTGGAAGACATCCCTGCAGGAGATTTGTGGGGTTTTGGAAATGGCCTTGCCGATCTATCTCGTCACTGACTCAGGACCTGATCACGCAAAAGAATTCACGGCGCATGCTCAAATAGCCGGCGAGAACCTTGGATTCGGTGTGGGCAGTTCAAAAAAGGCGGCCGAGCAGATCGCTGCAGAACAAGCATATGGTGAGTTGATAACTCGGTTTCCCGATGCCCGAACTTCCTGAGGTCGAAGTAGTTCGTGCGGGGCTTGAAAATTTAGTATTGGGTACCTCAATTGGCGCGGTGCGCATCCACCATGAACGAGCGGTTCGCCAAAATGTCGGTGACTTGACTCAGCAACTTGAGGGCGCTGCAATCGTGCGAGTCGCTCGCCGTGGCAAATACATGTGGCTTGAACTTGACCGGCCGTTTGTCCTGATGATTCATTTGGGTATGAGCGGCCAGATTAGAGTCAATGATTTACCTTCAGAGCACCCACATGTTCGACTGGATTGGGATGTGATGCGAGCGGATGAACCGAATCGCTACTTTGAATTTGTGGATCAACGAACATTTGGTGGATTGCGTATCTCGGATCAGGATCACAATGGGGAACCGTCTGCAATTTCTCATATTGCGAGGGATCCTTTCGATCCGCTGTTCGACGTTGGTCAATTTGCGGATTCCATCACAAAACGTACAACTCAGGTCAAAAGAGCGTTACTTGATCAAAATCTCATCTCCGGGATCGGGAATATTTACGCGGATGAGTGTTTGTGGCGGGTCGGTCTCGACGGAACCACTCCATGTCACCGACTTGATCGATCAACCGCGGTAGGAATCGTGACCGCTGTCACGCAAGTGATGAATGAGGCGCTTGTTGCTGGGGGGACAAGTTTTGACAGTTTATATGTGAATGTAAATGGCGAATCCGGCTACTTTTCCCGGTCACTATCAGTTTATGGCCGCGAAGGAGCGCCCTGTGAACGCTGTGGAAATCCCATCACGAGAAGCCGGTTCATGAATCGATCAAGTTTTCATTGCCTTACCTGTCAGCCCCCGTGGTTGCTGCCGAAATAAAACTTTGCACACCGGTAGGATCAGGCTCACTATTTAACCTTGTGCGCACAACCAGAGTGATCTGGATGAGTGCCAAATTGACAGGATGATTAACGCGCCGTGCATCTAAAATCTCTCACCTTAAAGGGATTCAAGTCCTTTGCGTCGTCGACGTCACTTCAATTTGAGCCCGGGGTTACGTGCGTTGTGGGCCCCAATGGTTCAGGTAAATCAAATGTGGTGGACGCGCTCGCGTGGGTGATGGGCGAGCAAGGAGCAAAATCTTTGCGCGGCGGCAAGATGGAAGACGTAATCTTCTCCGGGACTTCAGGTCGGGCTCCATTAGGTCGCGCAGAAGTATCGCTCACCATTGACAACTCTGACGGGGCACTGCCGATTGAATTCGCCGAAGTAACGATTTCGAGGACGCTGTTCCGCAATGGTGGTTCGGAGTACGCAATCAATGGCGAGCAGTGTCGGTTGCTTGACGTTCAGGAGTTACTCAGCGATTCCGGGATTGGTCGCGAGATGCACGTCATTGTTGGTCAGGGTCAACTTGATTCAATTTTGCATGCAACCCCTGAGGATCGTCGCGGCTTTATCGAAGAGGCCGCAGGAGTTTTGAAGCACCGCAAGCGCAAGGAGAAAGCCCTTCGCAAACTTGACTCAATGGCAGCCAACCTCACCCGACTTAATGATTTAACGGCCGAATTGCGCCGCGCACTTAAACCACTTGGTCGACAGGCGGAAGTTGCCCGACGGGCAACCGTGATTCAGAGTGATGTCCGAGATTCCCGGCTTCGGCTTATGGCATATGACCTATCGGAGCTGCGAGTTGCTTTGGAAGCCGATGTGGCAGATGAAAGTGCTTTGCGTCAAAGGCAGGGTGAAGTAGAGGCAAAATTAGCGATACTTCGCGAACGCGAGAGCCTTGCCGAGTCACTTGAACGTGAGCTAGGGCCCGAGCTGGTGAAGAACCAGGAAACATGGTTTGCATTGAGCAGCCTTCGTGAGCGATATCTAGGGTTGGTGCAATTGGGTGCTGAGAAGGTGCGAAACCTTGCACCTGAGCCTGAAGAAGTGAAATCAGGTCGCGAGCCTGAGGCACTGGAGGCGGAGGCTCGCTCCTTGCGAAGCCAAGAGTTTGAGTTAACCCGCCAAGTTGAGTCATTGGGCCAGGGCTTATCCGAGGCAGAGGTTGCCGAGCAGGGTGCCATTCGGGCTCTGAGTCAGGAGGCATCCCGGGTTGCAGACATCGAGAGCGCTCAGATTGCCCATCGCAAAAAAATTGATGATCTAACAGCGTCAAAGAACAACATTACTGCGCGCCTAGAGACCCGTGAAATAGAACTAACTCGTCTTGCGGCCCAGATTGGCGAGGCCAAGGAAAGAAGTCAAGCGGCTCAAGCGCAATTCCAAGAAGTTGAAGTATCCGTGATTTCTCACGGAGCTGGTGAAGAAGGGCTGGACTCCGAGCACGAAATTTCACAGGAGTTACTCGCGCGCGCAGACACAAAAGTTCGTGAATTGCTGAGCGAAGAAGCCCGCCTTGATCGTGAAAAAGCTGCATCTACCGCGAGACGTGATGCACTTGCTCTAGGTCTTGAACGCAAAGATGGATCTGCAGCCATAGTTGATTCTGGTCTTGAGGGATACATCGGAACCTTGAGTTCATTGATTCACGTCGAAAATGGATACGAATCCGCAGTTGCCAGCGCCCTTGGAAATTTGTCATCCGCCGTCGTTGTATCCAATATCGATCTGGCAATGGATGCACTTGTGTTCTTAAAGAACGAAGAGGCGGGCAGATCCAATGTGCTCGTGGCTGAGTTCCCTGCAAAACCCGCTCTTCATGAACGTGCAGCTCCGGTTGGCAGATGGCTGGTGGATTGTGTCCGGATTGACCCAATCGTGTCCTCGCAGGTTCAGGCCCTTCTCAATCGTTTCGTGGTTGTTGATTCCCTTGACGAGATGCGTGAGAGCGCCCGAGCGAATCTCGGAGTTTCATTGGTGAGTCGTCAAGGGGATTCCATTGATGCAGGAATAATCGAAGGCGGCTCATCGAATAGTCCTAGCCTGCTGGAAGTCCAGGCGGCTTTTGACCAATCAGAAACTGCAATTGCACACCTCGAGCGGGAATCACAAAGAATTGCTTTTGAATTGGCCGCTGCTAAGAACGAACAGGAAATCGCTGTAAAACGAGTTGAATCAGCGCTATCACTCCTGCATGAATCCGATGCAGAACTTGCTGCAATAGCTGAGAAACTTGGTGCACTGGGCCAGCTCTCCCGAAATGCATTGTCCGAGGCCGAGCGGCTTGAGGCGGCCATGTTGAGCACTCAGGCAGCACATGAACGGGATCGAGAATTACTAGCTGGCCTCGCTGCTGAATGGCAAACCTTAGAAGGCATTGAAATACCTAGCGTGGGTGAGGATCAAAGGGACGCATTGGATCAAGCTCTCGCCCAAGCGAGAGCACACGTTGTCGATTCTCGGCTCGCGGTTCGTACAGCCGAGGAGCGTGTGCGAGCGATTGGGGAGCGAGCGGTCGCGCTCGAGCGCGACGCCCAAAGTGAGCGCAGCGCTCGGATCGCGGCGATCGAGCGTCGTGAGCGGCGGGCAGCGTCACTGATAGTTGCCCAAGCGCTGCTGACGGGTGCCAAAGTCGCTTTGACCTACACCGAAACTTCCGTGGCCCTTGCCCAACGCTCCCGCTCTCACGCAGAAATGTTGAAAAAGGAACGCGACGCCGAATTGCTTTTCGTTCGTGGGGAAGTACGCACTTTGATGGACGTTCTGGAAAACCTCAAAGACAGTGTGCATCGAGATGAGGTTGCTCGGGCAGAGCAGCGAATGCGGATTGAGGTCCTTGAGGTCAAAGCGTTAGAGGATTTTGGAATCGCACCCGCTGAACTCATCGCTGAGTACGGCCCTAACCAACTCGTACCACCGAGTGCAGTCGCTCCGGGGGACGAAATAGACCCAGAGGCACCACTTCCCGAACCGTATCCATTTGTGCGCGAGGAGCAGGAAAAACGACTGAGAGCCGCCGAAAAGCAACTTGCGATTTTAGGCAGAGTGAATCCATTGGCACTCGAGGAGTACTCGGCCATGGAAGAAAGACAAAAATTCCTCACCGAGCAGCTGGAAGATCTCAAGAAAACTCGCGACGACCTACTTGACATTGTCAAGGAAGTTGATTCACGTGTTGAGCAGGTATTCACAGAGGCTTACACCGAAATTGCACAGGAATTTGAAGGGGTGTTTTCACGCCTGTTTCCTGGCGGAGAAGGTCGGCTTATCCTTACCGATCCAAGTAACATGCTGACAACCGGCGTTGACGTTGAGGCACGCCCACCGGGCAAAAAAATCAAGCGGCTGTCCTTGCTCTCTGGTGGTGAACGCTCTCTCACCGCGGTTGCATTCCTGGTAGCCCTATTCAAGGCTCGTCCATCACCGTTTTATGTCCTCGACGAAGTAGAGGCTGCACTTGACGACGTAAACTTGGGCAGATTGATCGACATCATCGAAGAGTTGCGTTCATCTTCACAATTGATTGTGATTACTCACCAAAAGCGAACGATGGAAATAGCAGATGCACTCTACGGTGTTTCCATGCGTGGCGACGGTGTTACCCAAATAATTGGTCAACGCCTCCGTGAGGCAGAACCCGCCTAATGGATGCATTAACGCTCATCATTGTTCTATCGCTCGCCGTTATCGTTTTTGTTGTCGGTGCCGCCATCGTTTTTTACCGAGCCAAAGCGAAGAAATCACTAACCCCACGGCCCAGGCCAGGAATTGACTACTCGCCGGGTGTCGGAGATGACGACTCCGTTCCCCGCGACACCGCTCGAAAAACTGTAGAAACAATTCTGATCCCTGACGTATTGGCTGACCCGACGACAACAATCAATGAAATCTCCCCTGCGGTATGGGAGGTTGAAGTTCCAGAATCGGCGATCGGGCGTTTGCATAAACTTCGCGCTCGGTTGGCCCGATCAAATAGTGTTTTCAGTAAGGGCTTGTTGGGGATTCTTACGAGCGGCAGCCTTGATCAGCAAACATGGGATGACGTCGAGGCAACACTGCTCGGGGCTGATCTGGGCATCGCCGCAACCACGGAATTGATTGCAGCCCTCAAGGTCCGAATTGCGCAAGCAAATGATTCCAGCGAAGACTTTTTGCGGCAAGCTTTGCACCAGGAGCTCGTTAACCTGCTGGGTCCAGATTTCGATCGAAGTCTGTGCATCAACGTTGACGATCGACCCGCCGTCATTTTGGTGGTTGGGGTGAACGGAACGGGTAAAACTACAACCGTGGGGAAACTATCTCGGGTACTCATTTCCCAGGAAAAGTCAGTGCTCATGGGCGCCGCAGACACTTTTCGGGCTGCGGCCGCCGAGCAGCTCCAGACGTGGGGGGATCGCGTCGGCGCTGCGGTGGTCCGCGGACCCGAAGGTGGTGACCCCGCAAGCGTGGCATTTGAGGCGTGCTCCGTCGCGCGAGATGCCCAAGTCGACGTTGTCGTAATTGATACGGCTGGCCGGCTGCACACGAAAACCGGACTCATGGATGAATTGGGTAAAGTAAAGAGGGTGATTGAGAAACAATCTCCTGTTGATGAAGTGTTGCTGGTACTCGATGCCACAACCGGTCAAAACGGACTTGTTCAGGCCAAAATTTTTAGCGAAGTCGTCGATGTAACGGGAATCGTCCTGACCAAACTCGACGGTACTGCCAAAGGTGGAATAGTGGTTTCGGTTCAGCGTGAACTGGGAGTGCCCGTCAAATTGGTCGGTTTGGGTGAAGGCCCCGATGATCTGGCGCCATTTGATGTTGAAGAATTTGTTACAGCACTTCTGAATTAACACGAAGTTCACATTCAGTTCTTTAATTCACATGAGTGAAACTTTCTGAAACACTTCTGGAAATAAGTCCTCGCCAAACTTGGGTCATGCGATCGGCAATGTGCCGTGGTATTCGCATTCGATAGGAGGACTTCTATGGATTCCGCATTAAATACCGGCGACACCGCTTGGATGTTGACAGCGGCAGCGATGGTGCTGCTCATGATTCCGGGACTTGCATTCTTTTACGGTGGAATGGTTCGTTCAAAATCTGTTCTCAACATGCTCATGATGGTGATGGGGGCTCTATTCATTGTTGGTGTGCTGTGGGTTCTCTTCGGATACTCCATGACTTTCGGAACCTCAATTGGCGGTGTAATCGGAGATCCAACCGAGTTCTTTGGTTTGGAATCCTTGATGGCCGATGACCCCGAATCAACCCTGCCAATTATGGCTTTCGTTGCATTCCAGGGAATGTTTGCTTGCCTTACGGTTGGACTTATCGCGGGAGCGATTCCAGATCGGACAAAATTCAATGGCTGGCTAATTTTTGGTGGTATCTGGGCCGTACTGGTGTACTTCCCAGTCGCCCACTGGGTTTGGGCCAGCGGTGGCTGGATCTTTGAAATGGGTGTTATCGACTTCGCCGGTGGCACGGCCGTTCACATCAATGCAGGAGCTGCCGCTCTAGCCCTGGCAATTGTGATTGGGAAACGGGTGGGATGGCCACGAACACCCATGCGTCCGCACAATTTAACTCTGGTCATGATCGGCGCAGGATTGCTGTGGTTCGGTTGGTTTGGATTCAATGCGGGCTCGGCACTAGCCGCGAATAACACCTCTGCGGTGGTCTTCCTTAACACTTTCGCAGCCACGTGCGCTGCGGCAATTGGGTGGCTAGTAGTCGAAAAGTTGCGTGATGGACACATGACAACTCTGGGTGCTGCCTCAGGAATTGTGGCGGGACTGGTTGCTATTACACCCGCGTGTTCTGCGGTGAGTCCTGTCGGTGCCCTAATCGTGGGAATCCTTGCCGGAGTGATCTGCGCGCTCGCAGTAAGCCTGAAGTACCGCTTTGGCTATGACGACTCACTCGATGTGGTCGGCGTTCACCTTGTTGGCGGACTGCTTGGCACGTTACTCATCGGGTTCCTAGCTACTGACCTCGCACCCGCTGGTGTGAATGGTCTGTTCTACGGTGGCGGCGCTGAGCAGTTGGGTAAGCAAGCGATTGGTGCCTTCAGCGTGATGGCTTACTCACTAGTTGTCGCATTAATTATTGGTCTGATTCTCAAGGCGGCCGGTATCATGCGCATATCTCGAGATGATGAACTCTCGGGAATAGACCTCGCAGAGCACGCCGAGTCTGCTTATGAACTCGGGGACTCCGGTGGGGGCGGACATTTCGTCGGTGTCGGTGCAGGTTCAGTTCGTCGTGATCGAGAGGAAATCTGATGAAACTAGTTACAGCGATTATTAAGCCGTTCAAACTCGAGGACGTCAAGACTGCGCTAGAAGCAATAGGCGTTCGAGGGATGACCGTCTCTGAAAGCTCGGGGTTCGGACGCCAAGGTGGTCACACAGAGGTCTACCGAGGCGCTGAGTACACGGTTGATTTGGTTCCCAAGGTACGGCTGGAAGTACTAATTGATTCCGATCGGCTGGACGAGGTCCTCGATGCGATTACGAAGGGCGCACATACAGGCAAAATTGGAGATGGCAAAGTATGGGTAACTCCAGTTGAGGAAGTCATCCGGGTACGAACAGGGGAACGTGGCGCAGATGCCCTGTAGTTCGCGGCGAATAACTCCGTGAATCCTAAATCCATTAAGCGGTGTTCTGGGCAAAGTGGCCCAGAGCACCGCTTGGCGTTAAGTAATGCCTTCGATTCGTGGCTCCGCACGCTTTTTGAAGAAGCAATCATGAGTAGCAAGGCTTCAATTCAGAACTTTGCTCTGGTTGCCGTGGGGAGTTACGGGCGCCAAGAGTTGGGGCCAAGCAGTGACTTGGATCTCGTCCTCATCCACGAGGATGGAGTAATTCCAGATGAGTTCGCCGAGGCCTTGTGGTACCCCATCTGGGATGCCGGTGTTGACCTTGATCACAGTGTGCGAAGTATTTCTACCGCGCGGAAAGTGGCAGCCGGAGATATCAAGGCTTTTACCGGGTTGCTTGACACACGCGCGATATCGGGAAATGAGGAATTGGCAAGAGAACTACGTAATTCCATTCATCACGACTGGCGTGCAAATGCGAAAAGCGTGCTGCCACAGTTGTCGCATTTGGTTGCTGAACGCAGGAAGACTCATGGTGAACTCTTCCAGTTACTTGAACCCAATATCAAAGAGTCCTATGGAGGGATCCGCGACGCGGGAATCGTGAGTCACTTGGGCTCCACTTGGTTAGTTGACACACCGCGAACTGAGTGGGAGATTTCAAAGAACTTTCTCCTTGATGTACGCGATGCGATGTCATTGTCGTTGAATGGTGATCGTTTGCATATGCAGTCTCAGTCCACGGTTGCGCTGGAGATGGGGCTGGCGGATCCTGAAACCTTGCTCAGGGAGATTTACTTAGCCAGCCGCAAAATTGCCTACACGAGTGAGTTGACGTGGTACCGCATCAATGAGTTACTCGATCAAGAGAAACCCAAGATTCGGCAGCTGTTCTCTGGATTGCGCGGCTCATCAGGAAAAATTCGCGAGCCACTGGCCCAAGGAGTAATCGACTCCGGAAGTGAGATAACGCTGGCGCGAAACGCTGATCTTGGTAGTGATGCGGGACTACTGCTTCGAATTGCAGGAGCGTCGGCGCTTACCCAAAAGCCGATATCACCATTCTTACTCGAACGCGAAGTTTCGACACGCACGCCGTGGGATCGCGAGATGCGAGAATCTTTTGTTTCGCTGCTTGGCTCGGGTTCTGGCCTGCTCACCACATGGGAAGCCCTCGACCAGCACGGAATAATTGAAAAATGGTTTCCCGAATGGAGCATTCTTCGCTCGGCGCCACAATTTAATGCACTACATGAGTTCACTGTTGATCGACACTTGATCGAGTGTGTTATGCAATCCCAGTCGTTTGTGCGTACCGTTGAGCGGCCCGACCTGCTTCTGGTCGCAGCGTTTTTACACGACATTGGAAAATGCCAAGAAGGTGACCATAGTGAAATTGGTGCCGAAATGACTCGCGTGATGGCTCCACGAATGGCATTTGATTCAACGGAAACAGAAATCTTGGAACGACTCGTTCTACACCATTTATTGTTACCGGATATTGCGACTAAACGGGATCTAGATGACCCAGAAGTGATACTCAACGTTGCATCCAAAGTGCGGGATACGCAAACGCTTGACCTGCTTCTAGCATTGAGTCTGGCCGACTCGCGAGCCACCGGACCATCATTAAGGTCCCGTTGGAGAGAAGGTCTTCTCAGGGATTTGGCGGCAAGGGTTCGATTACATCTCAACGGCGGGGAACGGTTGCTCCAACCAGTTGAAGTCACCGATATTCACTTACGAGCTGCTAACCACGATGGTCTTTTCTTGGAAATTACGCGCGAAGATCACGGATTTCGCATAACGGTAGGCGCCCCTGATCAAATGGGACTCGTAGCAAAAGTAGCTGGAATATTGGCTATGAATCGACTTGCCGTGCGTGCAGCGAAGATTTCAACGTTGGGTGAACGGGCAATTCAAGAATGGTACGTACGCCCATTATTTGGTGATCCACCCGCACAGGAGATTCTTTACACAGATCTCGACAGGAGTGTTTCAGGAACATTTGATATCGAAGCTGCAATGGCAAAAAGGACGCAACAGCGCACATCGAGAACGGGTGGCACTCCGCCCGCACAGGCCCAGGTAAGCATTGAGCGGGTTTCGGGGACCCAAATGGTGCTTGAAGTGCGGGCACCCGATGCGCCCGCACTTCTGTATAAAATCGCGAGTTGTATCGCTCGAGAAGGCGTAGAGGTGGTCGGAGCCAAAATATCAACTCTCGGGGTCGACACCGTTGATGTATTTTTCGTGAAAGAGGCTGGTGGCGCAGAACTGAGTGAACCTAGTGCCCGGTCCCTGGTTAAGGCACTCGAAAGCGAACTCGCGCTGCTGCGTGATGGCGCGCCCGTTACCCTAGGGTGACGGTGGGCTTTAGGTTACTGCTTGGGCATTGTTTGCTTGAGAATTGAAGGAGTCAATTTTGTTCGCAACGTTGTCTGATCGACTTGCGGTCACGTTTAAAGGGCTGCGGGGTAAGGGTCGGCTTAGTGAGGCCGATATTGATGCAACCGTTCGCGAAATTCGCACAGCCCTGCTTGAAGCCGATGTTGCCCTGCCGGTCGTACAGACCTTTTGTGCTGATGTCAAAGTTCGCGCACTGTCAGCGGAGGTCTCTGGTGCCCTCAATCCAGCTCAGCAGGTAATCAAGATTGTCAATGAGGAACTCATTGGCATTTTGGGTGGGGAGACACGTCCACTCGTTTTCGCAAAAAATGGTCCGACGGTAATTCTGTTAACCGGTCTGCAGGGCTCGGGTAAAACCACACTGGCGGGAAAGCTCGCACGGCACTTGGCTGCGCAAGGGCACACCCCGTTGCTGGTCGCCGCTGACCTTCAGCGCCCCAATGCCGTTGATCAACTTCGTGTAGTTGGCGAGCGTGCTGGAGTTCCCACATTTGCACCGGAACCAGGTAACGGGGTAGGCGACCCGGTCGCTGTAGCTCGAGCCGGTAAACAATTTGCCGTCGACAAGGTGCACGACGTCGTGATTGTTGACTCCGCCGGGCGTCTGGCAATTGACAGTGAGCTCATGGCCGAACTCGCCAGTGTTCGTGACGCTGTGCAGCCAGAAAACGTTCTGTTCGTCGTTGACGCGATGATCGGTCAAGACGCCGTAAACACGGCCCTCGAGTTTGATCGGCAGGTGGGATTCGACGCTGTCGTTCTCACCAAGTTGGACGGTGACGCTCGTGGTGGGGCCGCACTTTCAATCGTGTCCGTTGTCGGAAAACCAATCATGTTCGGATCCACCGGTGAGAAACTCGAGGACTTTGAGGTCTTCCACCCGGACCGCATGGCCTCCCGTATTTTGGACATGGGCGACCTCATGTCACTCATCGAATCGGCCGAACGGGCATTTGACGCGGAGAGCGCTGAACGCATGTCTCAAAAAGTGGCTGACGGTGAAGATTTCACCCTCGATGACTTCTTAGAGCAAATGCAGGCTGTTAAGAAAATGGGTTCGATTGGCAAACTCATGGGAATGCTCCCCGGGATGGGGGAGATGAAAGCCCAACTGGACCAGGTGGACGAGCGTGAACTGGATCGGGTTGCGGCCATTATTCAGTCGATGACCCCGGCCGAACGAAATGATCCCAAAATCCTCAATGGGTCACGCAGAGCGCGAATCGCCGCGGGTTCAGGTTCAAAGGTTTCCGATGTAAACGGACTTATCGAGCGTTTTGCCCAAGCGCAAAAGATGATGAAGCAGATGGGCAAAGGGGGCATGCCAGGTATGCCGGGTATGCCGGGCATGCCGGGCATGGGCATGGGTGGCGGTAAAAAGTCCAAGGGGAAGCAGCCCAAGAGTCAAAAACCAGCCAAGGGGGCCAAGGGCCGAAGCGGGAATCCAGCCAAACGTGCAGGGCTGGGCGGTGCCATTTCGGATCCATCGTCCCCACCTGATTTAGGTTCACTTCCACCGGAACTCAAAAAATTGCTCCAGTAGCACCGGGTGGGGGAATCTAAGAATTCTGGGTCGGGTATCATTGCGTCGCTATTGAACGAGGTCGGTCCCTCTCAACCGGTCACGAACAAGTCCGCACGATTCGAACTCAGTACATGTCCCCACGTGTAATGCATTCGCTTCACCCATTATTAGAGGAGAAATGCCCACCGTGGCCGTAAAAATCAAGCTTAAAAGAGTTGGAAAGATTCACGCCCCCCAGTATCGGATCGTGGTTGCTGACGCTCGCACCGCGCGCAATGGCAGGGCGATTGAAGAGATCGGTATTTACCAGCCAGTATCAAACCCCAGCATCATGCAGGTGAAGTCAGACCGTGCGCAATATTGGCTCAGCGTCGGCGCTCTACCCACCGCTGCTGTTGAAGCAATCTTTAAGGTGACCGGTGACTGGCAGAAATTCAAGGGCCTCCCTGGCGCTGAAGGCACACTTCAGGTAGCACCCCCCAAGCCCAGCAAGACTTTGGCCTTTGAAGCAGCAGTTACCGAGGCTGCCAATGCTCCTAAGACCGCAAAGCCTAAGAAGCTTGAAGTGAAAGAACCAGAAGCTAAAGAAGGCATTGTTAAAGCAGCAGAAGGCGTTGTTAGCGAAGCTGTCGAAGCCGTCGTTGACGTTGTTGAGGCTGTAGCAGAAAAGGTTGAGGAAGCAGTGGAAGCGGTAGCCCATGCTGTCGAGCACGTTGCGCATTCAATCGAAGAAAAGGTTGAAGAAATCGTTCACCATGACTCTGCCAAGGATGAAATATCCAAGGAAGAAACTTCCTAATGCTCGAAGATGCCTTAGCCCATCTGGTTCGTGGAATTGTTGACAATCCAGACGACGTCAGCGTGACCTCTCGCGCTGACCGTCGCGGGAAGTCGGGCCAAGCACTTGACGTTCGGGTGAATCCGGCCGATATGGGTCGCGTGATCGGCCGATCCGGTCGCACCGCAACCGCGCTTCGTACTGTCGTTTCGGCAATTAACGAGGGTCGCGGAGTGAGGATTGACTTCCTCGACGCAGCCGAGCGCTAACTCACGTGCAGGTCACGGTTGGCCGAATAGGCAAACCGCATGGAATTCGCGGTGAAGTTACCATCGAAGTTCGTACAGACGAACCAGAACTCAGGTTCGCCCCTGGCACAACGCTAAAGCGCGAAGGTGGCTCGGATCTCATTGTCTCTGATTTTCATTGGCACAGTGGACGCGTGTTGCTCAAGTTTCTGGGAGTTGATTCTCGTAATGCAGCGGAGGAACTGCGCAACAGCATTCTCACCGTTGAGCGCCCTGAGTCGGAAGTACCGCAGGACGGTGACGAGTATTACGACTCGAATTTGATCGGCTGTCAAGTACAGAACCTCGCTGGAGAAAACATCGGGCATGTAATCGATGTCCTTCACTTGCCAAGCCAAGAGGTGCTCGTGGTGAGCTCTGGTGGTGAGGCTGGTTCGGAGTATTTGATTCCATTTGTGGAGAGCATCGTCCCAACCGTTGACGTGGTTTCGAAAATCATCACGGTTGATCCACCTGAGGGATTACTCACCGAGGACATAGCCAGTGAAGATTGATGTTGTTTCGCTCTTTCCTTCCTACTTGGACCCGTTAAACCTGTCTCTATTGGGAAAAGCTCAAGAACAGGGAATTGTCGAGATTGTGATTCACGATTTACGCGATTGGGCAACAGATCAACACCGAACCGTGGATGACACTCCCTATGGTGGTGGGCCTGGGATGGTGATGTCCCCTGTCGTTTGGGGCGAAGCCCTAGATTCAATTCGGAATCAGGCGATGGTTAATCCGGTACTGATAATTCCTACTCCATCTGGTCAGCCATTTGATCAGGTTCTTGCAGCGAGTTTGGCAGGTGTAGAGCATTTGGTCTTCGCTTGCGGTCGTTATGAAGGAATTGATTCGCGGGTGGGAGTGCACTATTCACAAGATCAACGATGGAGCTCGGTGCGAGAAGTCAGCATTGGTGACTACGTGCTTGCTGGAGGAGAGGTGGCCTCATTGGTGATGATCGAAGCCATTACTCGTTTGATCCCGGGCATACTGGGCAACCCGGAGAGTGTGATCGACGATTCATTCTCACGGCTTGACTCCCTCGTTGAAGGCCCGGTATTCACCAAGCCTCCCATCTGGCGTGGACTTGAAGTCCCTGAAGTGTTGCGAAGCGGAAATCACGGGCGCGTCGCACAATGGCGCAAAGATCAAGCACAGGCGCGCACGGAAACCTTTCGACCCGATCTCCTCTCAGAATTACCCGAGCCCCCGCACTAAGTCCATGGGGCGAAACGCGTACATCGGGCATATGGCACACTTTGACCGCTAGGCGCGCCGGTTATCTGCCATAGGGGATCCGATCAGTCAGCATTTTGTCAATAATTTACACCGCACATGACCTATGGCGTGGGCAGGAAGAAGTACAAATGAAGACTCTCGATGCAGTAGATGCAAGTTCATTCCGCGACGATATCCCGGCTTTTCGCGCTGGTGACAATCTCAAGGTTTACGTAAAGGTCGTTGAAGGAAACAAGACTCGTGTCCAGATGTTCCAAGGCGTGGTCATTGGTCGCCATGGTTCAGGACTCGGTGAGACATTCACTGTTCGTAAGGTGTCCTACGGTGTTGGAGTGGAACGTAAGTTCCCCGTGCACACCCCCATTATTGAAAAGATTGAAGTTGCGAGTCGCGGCGATGTTCGCCGGGCCAAGTTGTACTACCTTCGTGGTTTGAAGGGCAAGAAGGCCAAGATTCGCGAATTGCGCGAAACTCCTAAGGAAGCCGCAACAACTGAAGGTTAAGTTACTTGCCGGGTCTGGTTTTAACTGAATGAAATTATTTCTGAGCGCCATAGCAGGAGTCTTGCTGCTATGGCTTTTCAGTTTATTTTTGATGCAACCTTTCGTGATTCCCACGGAATCAATGCAGCCTTCGCTCAATCCAGGAGATCGAATTTTGGTGAATCGAACTGCTTTTTGGTCAAACGCCATCTCACGCGGTGATTTGGT
>JBIIOS010000071.1:0-9931 GCA_044336805.1 Candidatus Nanopelagicales bacterium | reverse complement strand
TAATTCCTTGGTAACTAATTCCTGAGTAGCCGGTTGAGGCCATTGCCGTAGCAGGTACTTATCATTACGAAGACGCATTCGAAAACATCGGTAATGCTGGCGTCAGAAATTGGGGAAAAGTTCATGCGAGGCTCCGTGCGGGCGGTTTGGGGTGTCGGGGTCGCTGCGTCAATTTTTGCCCTGATGTTGCCTACGCAGGCGGTTGCAGTTGAAGGCCAGCTCTCTCCGCCCGCGATTATTTCCGTGGTGCCGGGAGCGAGTGCAACGCTCCTTGACGTTGTGTATGCAGCCCAGGTTCCCGACCTAGCATCAAGCGGTGGTGTTGCACCGATTTATCAAATTTCAGTCGATACGGTGAATTGGTTGCCTTGTCCCGCGCTGACAATCGCGGAAAACGCGGTTGTTGGAAGCACCGTCCAAGGGGCATGTCCACTTTCCGGTTTGGAGCCAATGCGCAGTTACGGGGTGTACATGCGCTCTGCTCAAGGTTTGGCGCCGAGTGCATTTGTTGGTCCAATTGTCGCAACGACCCAGCCCCCGTTAGGGACGGATCCCGCCAAGCCAACAAATCTTCCCAAGAATCGTCAGTGGGTAAATGCAAAATTTATTGCGGCAGGTAATTCACTTGGTGTGGACGGATCCAAAGTGAAAGTAGGAGTAGGCGTGCTGCCCAAGATTGTCTTCTCCACCAGAATCCCTGACAAGAAAACGGTTGAACAGAACCTAGTCGTTTCAGCACAATCGCTGAATGGGAAACTGGAACCAGTTCTGGGCGCCTGGGGTTGGATAAGTGACACCTCTGCAGTTTTCCGCCCAACAAAATATTGGCCAGGCAAGTCAACAATTCGAGTTGCTTCGTTATTGGGTCGAACAATTCTTGGTAAAAGTGGGTCAAAGTCACTCATTGGGTCAGCGAGCCTGAATACAACGTTAACGTTTCAGACTGCACGCACGTTTATCGCCAGAGTTGATGGTAAGACGAGAAATATGAAAGTCTTTGTCGACCACAACAAGGTGCAAATTTTTAAGGTCTCACTCGGTAAAGACGAATGGGAAACGCGCAACGGAACAAAAGTAATCAGCACCTCAAAAGAGGGAGAAAAAACCTATCGAAGTGAGTCACTCGGACTGACTGAACCCGAGGATCAATACGAACTCGATGCCCGATGGAACACGCGATTAACTCCAACAGGTGAATTTATACATGCCGCGCCATGGGCTTATGGTCGTTTGGGCGTTTACAACGGATCACATGGTTGCACAAATATGTTTGAAGCCGACGCGAAGTGGATCTACGATCAAACCATTCCAGGTGATGTCGTTGTTTATACAAACACGGGTGGCAAAATTGTCGAGCCATGGAATGGTCCGGGTGGTTTGTGGAATATCCCGTGGAAAAAGTGGCTTCAAAAGTCAGCCATGTACTCGGGGAGTGCAAATGTGAATACGGATACAAATGAGGGAACCGGTTCCCTTGCCGATGCGCAACCGGCCAGCGCCTAATGGTCGAGCCGATGACCTTCCAGTCAACCGAGTCAACGGAGTCAAGATGGGATGTCCCCGACACGTGGCAGCAAGGCCGTGGCGTTTGGGGCGGACTCCCCATCCAGGCTATGGTCGACGCGGTCGTGCGCAATGAAGATTCCAATCGCGAAGTACGCTCGATAACTCTTCAGATTCCAGAACCGGTGCTCCCGCAGACGCATCGGGTAATCACCCGGTTGGTCCGTCGAGGGTCAGCGATGTCTATGTGGCAGGTTGACATAATCCGCGAGAGCGAAAACCTCACGGTCGCATTCGGACAGGTAGTGACGGGCGAGGACAAAGACTTAGAATTTGATCCCCCCACTGACGCATGGAAGACGGCTGTCTTTCCGCGAGTGCCGGCATTCGATCAAGTTGAGATTGCACCGATTGGACCCCCACTTGGCCCGCCCTTCGCACAACATTTGGAGTTTCGTCCAGTCACACCATTGCCAACGATGGGAACACAAGCGCTTGTGCGCGGTTGGATTAACCTCCCACAAAGAACAGAGGCTGGTGCGTTTTGGACGGCCGCGCGGTTGCTTTCGATGGTCGATGCTTGGTGGCCTTCGCCCTATACGCTCATGAAATCCATGCGTCCGGTGGCGACCGTATCTTTCAGCGCAAATTTGCTCATTGACCCAAACAACATTGAGCCAATCGCTGGAGAACGCGCACCACTACTACACGAGAGTTCGGTCAGTTCAGTCCACGGTGGATTCATGAGCGAGCTTCGGAGATTGTGGACTCCAGATGGTCGACTTGCTGTTGAAAACTTACAGTCGATCCTGGTGATCAAATAAAGGGTGCCTTTACGGCCAAGTGATCGTCTCGCTTGTGGTGAAAATCTTTTCAACATAATTCTCGGTCTCGGGGAACGGGGGAATACCACCGTACTTCAACACGGATCCAATGCCAGCGTTGTAGGCGGCGAAAGTATTCTTCAATCGAGGTCCGTCAACGTCCTTGACACCTCTGCGATTAATGCAATTCATGCGAGCCGCCGAGGGGATCGCATCTCCTGGATTCCATACATTGATCACGCCATCACCGTCGCCATCTATGCCATAGTGTTTCCACGTATAAGGCATGAATTGTGCGATTCCCTGTGCACCGGCAGGGCTCTCTGCCTCTGGATCAAAACCGCTCTCGGCGTGGATTTGGGCGGCAAACAAGTCTTCGGAAATGGCTGGACAACGCTGGGATGAATTTTTAATTAACTCGGCGTACTCGGCCGGAACAGTGACCGGTTCACCCAAGACATTTTCCCTTACCGAGGTCGGAATGAGGTTGCTCAAAGAGAAAATTCCCAGGCAAACTAGCCCAAAGATCACTATGACGACAGCAAGGGATCGCAGCCTGTGGGGCGATGTTGTACCGAGCATTTACCTACCATAACCCGAGGCTTGGAGAGGGTAGGGTAATTGGGTGGCCACCGAGGGGGAGCGAACCCCATTAATTTTGGACTCGACCGCTGTCGCAAGCCTTTTCGACCAAGAATTGCAGAAAGCGTTCGATTCCCTCGGTTGTTTTAATCTAGCAATTTTTGGTAAAACTGGGAGTGGTAAATCAACCCTGCTCAACGCAATTTTTGGGCAGGCAATTGCCTCGACAGGAATTGGTGAGCCTGTAACTAAAGGTCTGAACTACTACCGCCACCCAAATGGATATCTCGGCGTGTACGACTCAGAAGGATTCGAGACGGGAACCTCGGGAGATGCAATTCTCGCGGGACTAGATCGTATTGTTGGTAAGTCAAACAGCGGACCAATGGATCAGCGAATTCATGCCGCATGGTATCTCGTTCGTTGGTCGGATCGAAGATTTGAAGCTGCACAGCAGTCATTTATTACCGGTATCTCTGCCTTAGGTGTGCCCGTAATAATCGTGATGTCGCAGGTCCCCGTGATTGAACGCGATGGAGAGTTCGAAGTTCATCCAGATGCAGTGGCTTTTGCAAAGTACATTGAGTCCCTCTCGTTGCCAACCTTCGGTGACGGAAAAGTACTTTTGACGAATGCATTGCCAGATTTATTCAGTAACACTGTTCTTTATGGACTTCAGGAACTTCTCGATGCCACCTATGAAGTCGTGCCTCTGGCGGCTCAGGCCGCGTTAACCGCCGCACAAGGTGTTGATGGCAGGCGAAAAAAAGACGCAGCCGCCGCGGTCATTAAGCAAGCGACCGTGGTGGCGAGTGGGATTGGCGCTGTCCCGATCCCTATCGCCGACGCCGCTTTGCTCGTACCCAATCAAATTGCCATGATTGCCAGGATCACGGCAATCTATGGGCTACCACGTTCGCGTGCACGCTCACTGTCAATAGCCGGAAGTGCAATTCTTACCGGAGGCGCCACCTACGCGGGTCGTTATGTAGCGACCCAGCTACTCCGGTTCATGCCAGGTGGGATCGTTGCCGGGTCTGTTATTTCAGGCACGGTTGCGGCAGCCCTGACCCGGGCAATCGGCTTCGCCTGGGTAAAGGTGTGTGAATACGCTGTGACTTTGCCCGATAGAGAACAGGAATCATTTTTCTCCGGTTCTGAGGTGAAAGAGGCTTTCACTAAATATTTGAAGTCGGGAAAGTAACGTTTTTCACTTTTTGCGGGCTTACGGCTCATTGATGTTACGGTTGTCCCCATGAAGAAGCTATTGGCACTAGCAGTCACGATCGGGGCAGGCGTTGGTGGATTTTTGTGGTGGAAACGCCATCAGGTGATTGCGGCGAATAACGTGAGCGCCGATCCGTGGCCTTCGGCAGTTCTCCCAATTCAGACACCTGCCGTGGAGACTCCTACCGAGATTGCGGCACCGGTCACCGACCCTGAGGAAATTAAGCCGAGCCCGAAAAAGTCTGCTCCGAGGAAGAAAGTCGCTAAAAAAGCGACTCAACCAGCGGACTAGCTGCTTTGGTCGGAAGTCGAGTACTCCTGGTTTTCTGCCTGCGGCGAATCGGATGGATTGACGGTGCTCGTCCCAGCGTGAACCGTGGTTTACTTAAGGTTGTTAAGGAGGTGTTTCGGTGCGTGATCCAATTGAATTAATTGATTTTCATCATGATGTCCATTTTGAGGACCCGCCCACACTCGTCCACGCCTTTAGCGGTTTCGTCGACGCAGGCGGTGCTGTTCGGCAGCTCGCCGAGCACATTTTGGAAAATTGTGAGCACACACTCATCGCAAGTTTTGATGTAGACGAACTGATTGACTACCGTGCCAGGCGCCCCAAAATGCAATTTGTTGTGGACCATTTTTCATCGGTTGAGTTTCCTAGCATCAATGTCCATGACGTGCTCGATGCAAACGGTAAACATTTTCTTCTCATCTCAGGTCCTGAACCTGACTATCAGTGGAATCGGTTCCTCGCTGCGATTGAGATACTCGTCAAAAAATACAAAGTCGAATTGGCAATCGGTGTTTCCGCCATTCCGTGGCCTATGCCGCATACCCGCCCACTGGGACTCACTGTCCATGGCAACAACCCTGAATTGCTCTTTGGTGTGGGATCAGTAATTGGCGAGATCGAAGTACCGGGTCACGTTGGCGCGCTTATGGAGTTGCACTTGGGTAACCTCGGCATGAATTCAATGGGCATAACAGCTCAAGTCCCTCACTACTTGGTCCAGTTTGACTACCCCCAAGGCGCATTGGCGCTGCTTGACGGCCTGATGGCTGGCCCTGACCTGGTGATTCCCAGAGGAGAACTCACCGAATTGGCAGCGAAGTCACTTGCAAACATAACCGAACAGCTTTCCGGTAATGAAGAATTTGCGGCGGTGGTTCAAGCCCTTGAAGGCCAATACGATCAAATAGCTGAAGCTTTGAGTGGCGGGGCAGGTGGTGTCGCTGACGCTGATATTCCTAGTGCAGATCAGATTGCCGCTCAGGTTGAGGCGTTCTTGGCAGAAATTGATTCAGCGAAAGAGGCTGATAAGGAGTCAGATCTTTAACAAGTTTTGGTTTTTGGTGCAAGACCGGTGAGCAAGTAATTGTTTACCGTTTCATCAATGCACGTGTTCCCACCCAAATAAGCGGTGTGTCCATCACTGACAAATGTGAGTAGAGAACTGGTGGGCAATTGTTCATGGAGTGCTTGAGCCCATGCAAGGGGAGTGGCAGGGTCATAAGTTGTTCCAAGAATCAAAATTGGGGCACCGGTTGTTGTTTTGGCTGCCGCAGGTTTAATGGGTGAATGTCCAAACCAAGTACTGCAAGGCGCGTTCCCCCAACTCATAGCTCGCGCCAGTTCGGGTACTTTGGCTTGCCGTGAAAATTGGTGTGCACTTCGAGAAAGTCCTGCAGCAGCGGGAGTTTGTGGGTAATCCCAGCAATTTATTGCAGTGAATGCAGAGAGAGCATTGCTTGAAAATTTAGTGGGCGCAATTTGATCATTGGCGTAGTAGGACAATTCTTGGAGTTGGGTTCCGTTTCCGGCCTTGGCTTCCCTTAACGCATCATGTAATCCAGGCCAGAATGACGTGCTGTACATCGACAGAAAGATCGCGGTATTTGCTTCGCTCTGAGTCAGGGTTTGGGACCCATCTGTTTTCATTTCTGTTTTATCGAGTGCGCGCAGAAGCCTGTTCATTGTGGCGATGGATCCGGGGTATTGCTGGTTGAAACGGCCTATCGCCTTTTGGAACCCGGCCGATTGACCTTGTGACAACTCCATTGCGTTAAGGGATGGGTCAACCGCACCATCCAGCACCATGCGACCCACTCTGTCTGGGAAAAGTTCTGCATATCGGGTACCCAACGAAGTGCCATAGGAAAATCCAAGCCAATTGAGTTTTTCGCTGCCCAATATTGCCCGAATAATATCTATATCCCGAACCGTGTTGTCGGTCCCGATATGTTTGGCGAGCCCCGGCGACAGCCGTTGGCATGCAGGAGAAATCTGTGCAGCCGCTGACATATAACTGGTTACTTCATCAACGGTGTTTGGGGTTGAATCCGTTCTCAGCCACTTGTTTGCGCTAGAACCTGTGAAGCATTTCACGGGAGCGGAAGCACCTGTTCCCCGTGGATCAAAACCCACCGGGGTGAAAGCGTTGATGACCTCAGAATCCAGCGACGTGGCAATGCTTTGAGCGAATTGGGTTCCCTCTGATCCAGGACCACCAGGATTCATAATTAACGGGGGTAATTCAGGGGATCCGATCCGTCGGATCGACAATGAAATGGTTACGCCATCCGGCTGCCCGTAATCCAACGGGACCTTCACAAGTGAACAATATGCTTTGCCGCATTTAGTCCACTTCACGGTTTGAGCGTAGAAAGCATCTAATGGGTTCGATTTCTCGGCATTTGCCGGGGCGATTGTCAGAGAAATGAGAAGGGAAGTACCGACAAGAACCCCCAGGGAACCGCGCAGGTTGCGGTTGAAGTTGCCCATGCTGGCTCCTTCGCATCCGATGTCCTGTGGCCGACCTGACTTAGCCGAATTATCCATCACATGGCAGGCTAGGCGTTCACGCACCGGGAAAGGCTCATTATGAGTGGCAACGCCACCTTTACGTATTCAGATACCGCGATCCTTGCGGTAACGGCGGCTATCGCTCCCATTGTCGTGACCAGTGACGAAATTGATGCGCAGTTATTGAACACTTATGACCGGCTTGGTTTGCGACCCGGCATGTTGGAAAATCTGGCCGGAGTTAAAGAGCGTCGATGGTGGTCGCCCGATGTTTCATTTGCCGACGCAGCCTCAATGGCCGGAGCAAAAGCCCTCGCTGAGGCTGGAATTAATCCAGAATCGGTCGGACTGCTGATTGACACGTCCGTGTGTCGGGAGCGACTTGAGCCATCAGCCTCTGTTGACATTCACCAGCAACTTGGTCTTTCTTCATCATGCTTGAACTTTGATTTAAGCAACGCTTGCTTGGGATTCATCAACGGAATGCAGGTCGCCTCCATGATGATCGATTCCGGACAAATTGAATATGCACTCGTTGTCGATGGTGAAGGAAGTCGCAGAACGCAAGAGGCAACCATTGCCAGGTTGTCGCGCGACGACTCAACTAAACAAGACGTTCTGGATCAATTCGCCACCATGACCTTGGGTTCCGGTGGAGCCGCCATGGTTCTGGGCAAGGCTTCCGTGCATGGGGGCCACCGATTCCGCGGAGGGGTAAGTAGAGCTGCAACCCAACACAATCGATTGTGCATGGGTGATCTTGACTCAATGCGAACGGATAGCCGTGGGTTACTGGACGCAGGAGTAGCTCTGGCCAAAGCTACGTGGGACGATGCACAATCACAATTTAGTTGGTCCGATTTGGACATGTACATTTTGCATCAGGTTTCCCAGGCCCATAATTCAGCGATTATTTCTGCGCTAGGAATTGATTCCTCGAAAGTCCCAACTACTTTTCCCCTGCAAGGAAACATTGGCCCTGCTTCAGTCCCATTCACGTTGGCGCAGTCAGTCGATGACTTACAAACGGGCGACCGGATTGCTTGTATGGGTATCGGATCAGGACTTAACGCGGCTGTTATTGAGATTGACTGGTAAGAGTGAGCAGACCCGCTCAGTTGCCACCAAAGTACGTCCAGGGACTTGATCCCAGTTGGTCCAGAATCGTCACGTTCATTGACCGCGATGGAATTGCACGCGGCATGCACATCCTGGACACAGGAGCCGGTCCAGACATCGAATTGACATTGGTGTGCGTCCATGGAAACCCCACATGGTCGTTTCTGTGGCGCAATTTTTTAGCACAGGCGCCATCCAATGTCCGAGTCATCGCCCTTGATCACTTAGGCATGGGTTATTCCGAAAGACTTGACTCTGACCGGGTGTTGGAGCAAAGGGTGGACGACCTCACTCGGCTAGTTCGCGCTTTAGAGATCACAACCCCAATCATGTCCTTGGCTCATGATTGGGGAGGACCCATTTCATTAGGTTGGGTAGAGCGCGAAATTGCCTCAGGAGACCACGGAATCTCTGGAGTGATCTTGCTCAATACTGCTGTGCACCAACCAGAGAAATTTAATAATCCAACAATAATTCGTCTTGCGCGAGCTCGTGGATTACTCGCACCAATTACCGAGTACACCCAGGGATTTGTTTTTGGTACTCGGGTCTTGAGTGGGTCAAAGATGTCACGCGAGGTTGCTGCTGGTTTTCGGGAACCGTATCGCAATCGTGAATCGCGCAAGGCCATCCACGGATTTGTGGCCGACATCCCTTTTGAAGTAAATCATGTGAGCCGCGCGTCACTGGACCACATCGCTAAGAACCTCGATCTGCTCTCGCAGACACCGGTTCTGATGTGTTGGGGTCCCAATGACCCGGTCTTTTCAGACATCTACCTTCGAGATTTGAAATCGCGAATTCCACACGCAGAGGTACATAGGTATGAAGGCGCTTCTCACTTGGTGAGTGAAGATGCACCCGCATTAGTGAGTGATGTATTCAGTTGGATTGCCTCGCCCAAAAATCCAGAAACTGATCGATCAAGTGATTCCGAAACGTCATTGGTTGACCTTGGTGCACGAATGAGTGAACAAGCAACTAGCCGTCCGAACGCGGTGGGACTGACCGCCATGAACGAGCAATGTTCCATCACTTGGCGTGAACTTCAATCTCAAACTGAATTCTCGATGCGCTATCTAGCGCAGGCGGGCGTCACGGCTGGTGATCGAGTGGCATTCCTTGTTCCTCCAGGACCATCATTAATTCCCTTGATCTACGCGACATGGAATCTTGGTGCTGCGGTGGTACTCGCAGACTCAGGGCTGGGATTACGAGGAATGTTCCGTGCACTTCGCGGTGCTCACATTGATCACGTTGTGGGGATACCGCGCGCATGGCCACTTATGCGAAGTTTACAAATCCCGGGGGCCCGAATAAGTACGAAAAACATGGATAGGGCCGGCGATCGTGGGACTCCGGACCCAGTAGGCGCAAAAGCGATTCAGGGTGCATTCCCCGCGAGTGATTTGGGCGCGGTTGTTTTTACTTCTGGGTCAACCGGTCCCGCAAAAGGCGTTCAGTATTCGCGAAGACATATTTCGCGGACAGTATCTGCATTGCAATCGCAATATTCAATTCAATCCGACGACGTCATCATCGCGGCCTTTGCACCTTGGGCCGTGTTTGGGCCCGCTTTGGGAATCGCGTCGGTATTGCCGGACATGAATCCTGGCAAACCCAGTTCGTTGACCTATCGCGCACTCAATGAGAGCGTTGTTCGTGCCGGCGGAACCTTGCTGTGGGCTTCACCAGCTGCTTTGACCAACGTGTTAAACACTGTTCCCGAAGATGAAAATGCGGATTGGAGCGGTATTCGATTAATTTTGAGTGCGGGAGCTCCGGTACCTAAATCGTTGCTGAAACGATTGGCGCTCATGATTCCGAACGCTTCGATTAGAACTCCCTACGGAATGACTGAAGCTTTGCCCCT
>JBIIOS010000070.1:0-10023 GCA_044336805.1 Candidatus Nanopelagicales bacterium | reverse complement strand
GTTGGGCGTTGATGTTCTCAATCCTAGGTATGTTGATGTGGCCGGGGAACTATCCGGTTCAAGTGCCAGTGATTCGCCGTCCGACTTGATTGCCAGCTCAGCCTCGCCACAAAGACTGCTGATGTTGCTATTGCTCGTAGTTTTGCTCGGCATCGGTGCCCTTGCAGCATTGTGGGTTGCCCGAGTCAAACGCCGCAACCAGCAGGATTCTTCGGTGTCGGTTAGTTCTTAGCCCGTCAATCAATCGGATTGGCGAAAAGGTCAATAAGTTCCCCGACTTTGTGGCCTGATTCAGCTGAGTGACGAAATGGGCGTTTGCGGTTTACCGAATAGACATTGCGACGACCTTGACGCTTTTTACTAATGTAACCGGCCTTCTCCAAGTCAACAATGATTGACTGCGCCCGGCGCTCGGTTACCCCAGCAGCCAGTGCAACATCGCGGATTCTCAATTCCTGATCCCGCGCAATGATCAACAGAATGCGCCCGTGGTTCGTGAGAAGGGTCCACTGGTGCTCTGAGTCTCCAATGGCAGTGTCCATATGCACAGTTTGCCGTATTCGCCTTCAGCCAAAGATTACGGTGCGCTGGTCATCGAGTAGGACTCGATCCTCGGAGTAGAGGCGTACGGCTCGGGCTAGTACTCGGCGCTCAACGTCGCGGCCAATTTCAGCTAAATCAAGGGCATTGTGATTGTGTTGGACGCGATGTACGTCCTGCTCAATGATCGGGCCTTCATCCAGATCCGCGGTGACAAAATGTGCTGTTGCCCCAATGAGTTTCACGCCGCGGTCATAGGCCTGCTCATACGGGCGGGCGCCTTTGAATCCTGGGAGGAATGAGTGGTGAATATTGATGATCCGACCTTCCAGGGTTGAGCAGAAGTCGTTGGAAAGGATCTGCATATAGCGGGCAAGAACCACGAAGTCTACCGAATGTTCATCGATTAAATCCATCAATTCACGTTCTGCATCGGCTTTATTGGAAGTGGTTACCGGGATGTAGGCAAAGGGAATGTTGTACTGGTTTGCGAGTGCACGGCAATTTTCATGATTCGAAACGATAACCGGAATGTCAATGGGAAGTTCACCATTGGCATGTCGGTAGAGCAAGTCTGCAAGACAATGATCTTGTTGAGAAACCATGATCAATGCGCGAAGCCGTTCATCTTCGCGGCGAAGAGTGATGATCGGATCAAATCTGCTCACTTCGGTGTTAAGCAGCGCCCGCACTTCCTCGAGTTGCGTAAGAGGTGATTCAAATCGGGTGCGCATTGAGAATTTGCCAGTTGCTTCATCGGTGAATTGGGCCTGCTCCAAAATATTGCCCTGGGCTTTGAGAAGCGCCGAAGCCATTGCGTGTATGACACCGGGGGCATCCTCGCAGCGCAAGGTGACGATATATCTATCCATGTCGGTACCTATCCACGACGCTCACTCTAGTTGCTGCCTTTAGGGGCGAGGCAACATCGGCCACCGGGATACTCGAGATGCGAATTGGGGGGAAATCTGCCCATAATGGGGTCATGCGCGTGCCTCGGAAAGTCACCACTTCACGTCTTAGCTTCGTACTCGTTTTCGGACTTATTGTGGGTACTCCGGCGGTTGCCAGTGCCGCGACCTACCCCACCCTCAGCGTGCAGCGGGTAGTGGCATCAGGACTTGAAACACCGTGGGGACTGGCTTTTCTCCCCGATGGTTCGGCATTGGTGAGTGAGCGAGATACAGGGGTAATTAAACGGATAGATCCAAGTGGTCGTGCGGGATCTAATGTCACGACCCTTGGGCGTATTAATGGTGTTGTTCCAGAAGGTGAAGGTGGCCTTCTGGGAATTGCGGTGGCTACCCCGAAAGGGAGTAGCACACCGGTTCTTTTCGCTTATCTCACTTCACGCACAGATAACCGGGTGGTGCGAATACCCCTACTCGATGGCGGGAAACGTTTAGGCGCACAGAAAACTATCTTTACCGGAATTCCTAAGCAGACGTATCACAATGGCGGGCGCTTACTTATTGGAGCAGATGAAACGCTCTACATAGCAACCGGTGATGCTGGAGACCCACAACTTGCACAGGACCGCACTTCACTCGCCGGCAAGGTGCTGCGGGTGGATTTCAATGGTCGCCCAGCGGCGGGCAACCCCTCAGCAGGTTCGCCCGTATTCACTTCGGGGCACCGCAACGTGCAGGGTCTTGCCCTGGATAGCAAGGGTCGCGTGTGGGCCAGCGAGTTCGGTGAACGCGATGCAGATGAATTGAACCTGTTGGTTCCAGGTGGAAACTACGGGTGGCCAGAGGTTGAAGGGCGCGGCCAAGGTTCACGATTTATTAACCCCAAGACCGTGTGGTCACCTACCTCAACCGCCTCACCCAGTGGCATCGCAATTAAAAACGATGTTGCTTATGTGGCTAGTCTGCGCGGGGAACGTCTCTGGCAGGTCCCGATCAAGGGGGATACGGCCCGGAAAGCTAAGTCATGGGATATCGGTGATGCCGGGCGCTTGCGCTCCATAGGCGTGGCACCAGATGGCTCGCTGTGGGTGATCACCAGCAATACGGATGGGAGGGGGGATCCTCGGGCAGCGGATGACAAAATTATCCGGCTTTATGCCCGCTGAGTCCCTGTGCAGAGCATATTCGCAGGAAACCTGCAATTGCGAATAACTTGCAATAAGAGAAATAAGCATTAACATTGGGGCCATGACGCTCACCAGATCTGTAATCCTTGCCGCGGCCCTCATGCTTTCCTTGTCAGCCTGTTCATCAGGTTCGGGCACCGATTCAGGCGGTGAGAGTGACACCCGCCCCCTGATCGCCACAACAGTCTCCCCAATTACCTCAATAGCCGCTTCAATCGCCGGGGACTGCGCTCGGATCGAGGGGATCGTGCCCGAGGGGACAAACAGCCACACGTTTGAGCCTTCCCCTGCCGTTGCCGAGTTACTCAGCAATGCGGATCTGATCCTGGTTAACGGCCTCAAACTTGAGGATCCAACAATTGACATGGCCCAGACCAATAAAAAGGACTCCACTCAAATAGTTGAGATCGGGACACTGGTGCTCCCTGAGGCCGACTACATCTACGACTTTTCCTTCCCGAAAGAGGAAGGCAAGCCCAATCCACATTTGTGGACTGACCCTAGTTATGCAATCAAATACGCCGGAGTGATTCGCGACCAACTCAGTGAGCTCGACCCAGATTGCGCTTCTGATTACGCCGCCAATTTTGTCACATTTGAGCAGCAGGCCACCGAACTTGGCGAGGCTGTTGCAGCCGACCAGCAGAGTGTCCCTGCCGGCAACTTGAAACTGCTGACCTACCACGACGCGTACGCTTACTTTGCGAAAAACTATGGCTGGACGGTTATCGGTGCCCTTCAACCCAATGACTTTGCTGACCCCTCACCCTCTGAAGTGGCCAGACTCATTGATCAAGTCAAGGCTGAAAATGTCACCACTATTTTTGGCTCCGAAGTTTTCCCATCAGCCGTCCTTGAAGAGGTCGGAAGCGCAACCGGTGCTCGCTATGAAGATTCACTGCGTGATGACGACCTACCGGGCGCTCCGGGTGATGCCGAACACTCATGGTTAGGGCTGATGAAATACAACTACCGCACTATGGTTTCAGGTCTGGGTGGAACACCAACTCAACTCGATGCCATCGTGCTGGCACCGAATAGTTCAAACAGCGCTGTATACCCACAGTGATAAAGTCACCGGGATGACCGGCACTGGAGTTGGACCCGAACTGATCAGGCTTGACGGTGTCAATGCAAGTTATGACCACCACTTGGTGCTCGAAGACGTGTCGTTCCATGTCCATGAGGATCAGTTCACCGGCATTGTCGGTCCATCGGGTGCGGGCAAAACAACATTGTTGCGGCTATTGCTTCAAACTTTGGCGCCAGTATCAGGCACCGTTTGGCGCGCACCTGATCTTCGGGTTGCCTATGTCCCGCAGTTAGAAACCGTGAGTTGGAATTTCCCCATCACCGTATTCGAGTGTGTCCTTATGTCCCGCAAGTCCGGAAGGCTCAGGCCTTGGGCTAGTGCATCGGAGAAAGCAAGTGTGTCCGCCGTTCTCGACCGATTAGGTATCGGAAACCTGGGGGAGCGTCACATTCGCGAACTCTCCGGCGGCCAACAACAACGGATGTTTTTAGCGCGTGCTCTCCTTCGACAGCCTCAAGTTTTGTTACTCGATGAACCAACTAGCGGTGTTGACATCTCGACGCGTCACGACATTTTGCACTTGCTTGCCGACCTGCACGAAGACGGTGTGGCCATCGTTCTTACCACCCATGACCTCAACGGAATGGCCACGCACCTTCCGCACCTTGTCTGCGTCAATCACCGAATCGTGGGTGATGGAACACCCAGTGAAGTAATGACCCCAGAAGTGTTGGAACGAACATTCGGTGCTCGCATGGACGTACTCGAGCATCTGGGCGTGCGCTTAGTCGTTGATGAAGCACCAACACCTTTCACCCCTGGAGAAAAGATCTGACATGGAAACTCTCCTAGAGCCATTGAGTTACGCCTTCTTTCAAAAAGGATTGTTGGTAGCCAGTCTGTCTGGCGCACTGCTCGGACTCATCGGCGTTTATATCGTTTTACGCGGTATGAGTTATATCGGTCACGGACTATCGCACTCGATTTTCGGTGGCTTTGCCGCAATGCAATTGTTCGCAGCGCAGTTTTATGCAATCGGTGCGGGGCTCTGGGGAATTGCATCAGCACTTGCCATCACGACCGTAACAAAACGCAGTCGAGTAGGTGCTGACGCAGCTATCGGCGTAATCACGATTGCTTCATTTGCCCTGGGAGTGGCGCTGTTTGCTAAGTTCGGGACCAGCGGGCCATCATTTGAAAATGCACTTTTTGGCAGCATCCTCGGGATATCAACCGGGCAAATCGTGGGTCTTGTTGCCGTCTCGATTCTTACCACCGCATTCATCGCGCTGCGTTACCGCGCGTTACTTTTTAGTACTTTCGACCCCGACGTGGCTGCCGTGTCGGGAGTCAATGTTGGCAGAATCGAAGCAGCATTGATGGTGGTGCTGTCACTGGCGATCCTCGCGACATTGACGGTCATCGGTGTCACGTTAGTTGCAGCGATGCTCGTGATCCCTGCGGTTATCGCACGGATGCTGACCGACTCATTTGGCCGCATGCTTGCCTACAGCACATTGATTGGAACGCTCTGTGGGTTAGTCGGTATGTACGCGAGTTACTACGCGGATGTTCCTTCAGGAACCATGATCGTTCTGGTTGGCGCGGCACTGTTCATTGTCGTACTTGCATCCACCGGTGGCCGTGGGTTACGGCGATCCGCAGGGCTCGACAGTCACTCTGAAGATCTGGTTGCCGCGAAGTCCGCTTAAGCGTTATTGGCTCGCTCTTTCCTCACGGAATTATTCACAGCATTCTCACAGGTGCAGCCCAGCAAAATCCCAAGATTGTGGCGCATTCTTAGTTCAGCACCAACCTAACAGCCCAATAACCACAATCTGAGTGAATCAGATCAAACCAAAGGAAATCACATGAATACCAAGAAGAAGCTAATGACAGGCGTTGCACTCGGAGCAAGCGCGATTGCACTATTTATCGGCTCAACCGGCGTCGCTTCGGCCCACAACCCTAACCATGGTGGAGGACTGGGAAGTTCCCTCGTCACCAACGGAACGTTGACCGAAGCTCAGTTAACCGCTGTTAAAGATGCAATGCGCGCATCCCATGAGGCTCAGAAGGATGCAGCGATCGCAGCACTTGTGACCGCCGGCACCATCACGCAAACCCAAGCTGATGCACTCGAAGCAGCCGAGGGTGATCGTGGAGCCATGCGTGCTCTCATCACTAACGGAACGTTCACCATGGCACAAGCCCAAGCACTCCGTGATGCCATGAAGGCAAACAAGAGCGAGGATCGTGATGCTCTGCGTGATTCTGTTCTGAGCACGCTCGTTGCGAATTCAACGATCACTCAGGCACAGGCTGATGCGATCAAGGCAAGCAAGGCAAGCAAGGCAGAGGCAGGCCCGCGTGGCCAAGGCAGAGGTGCCGCACAAGGTACGTCAATGGCCCCAGCTGGAAACAGCCAAGCCTAATTGCACCAAAGGTAGAGTGCGGAGTGGGCGTTTAGCGCTCACTCCGCACTTGCGTGTGAAAAAGTAAGCACAGAGGTGTCGGTGACAGTCAAGGAGAAGATTCATTGTGGGATCCCCGCTCATTTTGGTAGTCGATGATGAACCTGGCGTTCGTGATCTGATTTCTGATGCACTAAACCTTGCCGGGCTAAGCAGCATTAGCGCTGCACATGGCATGGAAGCTCTCACGAAACTCCGTGATAACCAGGTAGACCTCATGATTCTCGACATAAATATGCCCACCATGGATGGCTATGAGGTATTGGAACGAATGCGCGATCAGGGTTCCAGAACGCCCGTAATCGTTCTCACCGCTCGATTGGACCGCGAAGACACGAAACGCGCATTCCAACTAGGCGCTGATGATTTTGTGCGTAAGCCTTTTGGGATCGAAGAGTTGACCCTGAGGGTCAATGCGATTCTGCGACGATCACAGCCTCAGGTCGAAAACGAATCCGTCCTAGTTGCAGGCGCTATCACGATCAACCTTGATCAACACCTTGTGTCGGTTGATGAAGTCACTATCGATCTGTCACCAACAGAATTTCGATTACTAGAAACATTTATGCAGAATCAAACTCGAGTACTGAGTAAAGATTTCCTCCTCACCGAGGTTTGGGGACTGGACAATTACGCCGACCCAAATGTTGTTGAAACATACGTCTCCTATCTGCGCAAAAAACTGGGAGACGCGCTTCCCTTACGCACAGTGCGGGGTGTGGGTTATCAATTCACTGGGCGCGTAGCCCAATGAACCTCAAGTGGCGGATCACATTGGTTACCGCGCTACTCATTGCCCTAGCGTCTTCAACTATTGGGGTAGCCAGTTACATCAGCATCTCCCGAGCACAAATCGATGCCATTGACGCCAGTCTGCAAAATGCACTCGGACCTAACCCGAGGCGAGCAGTGGAACGTCAGGCCCCGAGAGGTCGGGACTCATCCAACTTCTACAACTCGATCGCCATCGGAAAGGTTTTGGTTAACGGTGAAGTGAGTGTCCTGCGTCCCGCCGGTACGAGGGACTCACCTGAGCCATTCCCAACGTTGCCTGTGTCAGAAATCGAGATTGGTCCCGACCAAACCTTAACATTTATTGATCCGACCTCAGAGAAGCAATTTCGGCTGGTTGCTCGCCCTGGTGGTCGCGATGTGCAGGTTGTAGCGGTAACCCAACTTGAGGATTATTCCAACACCATGCGCCAGATTTTGGTATCGATCATTGCCTACGTTTTCGGGGTTACTCTCCTAGGAGCGGTGATTTCTTGGTTTGTTGTCCGTCGTTTTTTCCAGCCGGTGGACTCTATGATCGCGGCGGCGAGTGAGATTTCACACGGCAATACATCACTGTTGGTACCCAATGCCACACCGGGAACAGAGCTGGGTGATCTCTCGGAGGCACTCAACAAGATGCTTCAGGGTCTCCGGGAATCACTTCTGCGAACTCAGGAGTCTGAACAAGCTTTACGCAGTTTCGTTTCAGATGCATCACATGAAATTCGTACTCCGCTGACCGTGATCCGCGGCTATGGCGAAATTCTCCTAGCGCAATCCAACGCGACCGAGTCGGAGCGTCGTGCTTTTGAGCGAATCGACTCCGAAGCCAAACGCCTTGAACGTCTTGTCACAAGTTTGTTGGAACTCGACAGGCGCGGTGACACCCAATCAGTACAGGTTGCAGTACCGCTGAGTGTGATCGTCTCCACAAGCTTTGACGACCTGATTGCAATCTCACCTCGACCAATTGAATCTTCAATTGAGTCGGTCACCGTGACAGGGGATCCGGACGGTTGGGAGCAAGTTCTGGCGAATATCACGCAGAACATCATCCGATACACGCCAGCGGGCTCACCTGTGATCGTGCAACTGCACCAAATCATGAGCGAAGGCAAATCGGTAGTCGAGTTAATGATCGACGACTCCGGTCCTGGCATCCCAGAAAACATGCGGGAGCGCATATTTGACCGCTTTGCTCGACTCGATGACTCGCGCTCAACAGACACTGGCGGATTCGGACTTGGGATGAGCATCATTAGGGCAACGGTTATTGCTCACTCGGGAATTATCTCGCTTGAGGAAAGTCCTTCTGGAGGACTCAGGATTCGGATCCAGGTTCCCGTTAGCTAGACGGGGAAATCTTTTAAGTATTCACTTCACAGATCTTCATCAAAAATTTGGTCGCCCGTTCCATAAGCTTGAATTTGTCCGCGCAAGAAATCGAATCGACCCAGGATTGCGGTTGATTCCAAGACGGAAGATACGTCGCCAAACTCGGCAACAACATTCGAGGCCATGCTCCGAATCGTGCCAGCGAGTTCAGTGGAATTCCCTGCACCAGCATCACCGGCCAGCACGATCGGAGTCCCTTTAGGGCCCATCGCCGCACTAGCGTTATTCAGGAGTGAATTGATGAGTTCACCTAATTGTTCGGGTGAGAGGGCAGCAGGTACGCGTCGGTCATATAACGCGTCTGTGGCGCCTGCGAGTCCGCGAACTTGAATTGCGAATCCCATCAAGCGTCTTATTGATAGGGCTAATTGTGGAAGTTGGGAGCGAATATCGCCGGAGCGTAGGTTGACGCGGGTGCTTTGGGAAACCTCTGCGAGTTGCTCGCGCGCTTCGAGGGCGCCATCACGCAACGCCCGAGCTTTCGCAATGTAGTCATGTGAATTGCTATGCACATCTGACCCGGATTCGTGGCCGATGGCTGTTAATACGTCAAAAATATCGTCCCGATACTTCGCCATAGTTTCGAGTAGTGGCTGAACTGGTGGCTTTGGTGGCCAGATCAGTACGGCTGCAATTCCTACGGCTCCACCAATACCTACGTCAAGAATCCTCCATAAATCTTGTTCCATGGAGTTTGGGCCGATGGCCAGTACGAAGATGACCGCAATGGGAATTTGAATCTGCCCACCGAAAGAAAATGGCAAGAGCCGCGCAATAGCAAGTGAAATCAATATGCCGAGTCCGAAACTCCACCAGGTAAGCCCCAACAAGTTCACCCAAACCGATGCCCCTAAAACACCAAGGCCCGTTCCCAAAATGCGCTGAGCAGAGATACCCAGTGTTGACCACGGGGATGCCTGGACTACGAGCAACGTAGTGATTGGCGCAAAAATCCCGAGAGTGCTTTGGGAGAAACTGGTCGCGATAAGCCATGCAATTGTCGCCGCTATAGATATTCGGGCAATGTGTTTAAACGAGCCGAGTCCAGCGGGACGCAATTTGAGTGCGCCGCCAAAACTTTCACCGGGGAGTAGATCACCAAAGTTCCGGTCTGCCACCACGTTGACAGCATAACCAGCCAAGGTTGACTGAGCTGCCCAATGTGGAATTGTGGGGCTGTTTCTATTGGTATTGAATTACATCGATGAATCTTCTAATGCTTTCGCGAGTTGATCGAGGTAGTTGTCAACCTCTGAGAGCTGATTGTCGTTACTTCCGAGAAAATTGCGATAGGTCCGACAACGTTGGATAGCTGAAAGGATGTCGTCGAACCGCTAATTCGCTGAACGGCTCATATGGGTACGGCGTCAACGAGTACTGTCTGCGCAACGGGTGACTTAAGTAAGTGAATATCCACTACATCAACGTCATGACTCAGAATTAGACGAAATTCCTCGCTCAGTCCGGCGAGACGCATGAGGGGATTCCCTCCGCCTGGTTGAAGGTCAACGATAACGTCGATGTCGCTGAAGGGAGTTGAGTCTCCACGGGCAACAGATCCAAACAGTCGGGGATTGCTCGCACCGTGCCGATTCAGCGACTCTTGCAAGTCATCACGATGCGCCGCGATTGTGGCCCGAACCTTGGCCGATGCTTCCGATGTTGACATACCAGAAGCATACGCCAGTAGATCAAAGCCAAACGGGGAA
>JBIIOS010000217.1:0-2562 GCA_044336805.1 Candidatus Nanopelagicales bacterium | reverse complement strand
AAGAACCAGCCTCGTTTTGCGGCAAAGGCGATAAGTACGAGGGAAAGTATTGTGCCCACGAGGGCGCGAATGAGCATCTGATCCATTGGGTAAATCTACTCATGGTTGCAAATATTCTCTCGATGGACCGGCCGCCCCATATAACATGACGATGTGGCCACGAATCCTGATCGCTCCTCCTACTTCCCGGCGATCGAGAAAAAGTACGACCAACCCATGTCCTATTGGTTTGACCAGATGGCCGAAATCTCCGATCGGAAATACCCGGAGCAGATTGCCTATTTGCGGGAAAATTATGGGTTTACCCAAACCCATGCCAATGCCCTGGTGCTTTATGCGCGGGGCTCAACCACGTCGCACAGGTACGAGAATGTTGATCAGTATCTGACTCAGTTCGATGAAACCAAGCAGGCAACCGTCCGTTCAATTTTTAAATCGATGACGGACAAGTACCCAAAAATGCAGGTTGTTATCGCGTGGAATCATCCATTTGGCAAAATCGCTGACCAATATATTCTCGGTGTTTCCGTTCACCAGAAACACATTTTGATAGGCCCGTGGCACACGGAGGTCCTTACTGATCTTGCGAGTGATCTTGCTCCCTACGTTGTGAATAAGAAGACTTTTAAAGTCCCGGTTGACTGGAAAGTCGATGCCAAACTTTTGTGTAAAATCGTTAAGTTGACACTTAACTCGCAAGAGTGAATAGGATTCAAGCATGGGTAAATGGGCTGATGGCAAAACATTAAGCAAGAAAAGCTGGGGGCTACTCGGGGAGAACAAATATTTCCTGTGGTTTCCGATCATGGGTCTACTACTAGCCATGATCCCTGTCGTAATCCTGGGTGGCGGGGCACTCGCTTTGGCCGCCCTGGAAATGAATATTTGGGCGATAGTGGTCGGAATCGTCGGGCTTATCTTTGTTAACTTCGCCTTCACCATCTCGGGCGCCGCCATGGTGGCTGCTGTTGATGAGGAACTGTCTGGGCGTGACTCAACCCTGAGTTACGGCTTCGGCAAAGCATTTGGTCGCCTTGGACCACTTCTTGTTTGGTCCGTAATTCGCGCCTTTGTGTCAGCACTTTTGGGCCTTTTGCGCGGCAATAACGGAGGCGCTGCCGCAGCTGCCGGGAACATTCTCTCCGCGATAGGTGCAGCTGCCTGGTCCATCGTTACTTTCTTTGTCACTCCGTACATCATGCTTAAAGGACTAAGTGCCGTCCCAGCGCTCAAAGCATCCGTGCACATGGTGAAAGAGAAGTGGGGAACCCAAGTTACCGGTGGAGTTCGAATTGGACTGCGGCTGTTGGTACTTACCCTTCCAGGGATCGCACTGGTAGTCGGTGGCATTTATCTCCTCACCGGATCCGGGGCATCTGTCTCACTGGGTCTAGTCCTGCTCGCCGTTGGAATTGTCTTGCTCATGATTTCTGCACTACTAAGTTCCGCATTGAAATCTATTTTCTCCGTTGCACTTTTCCACTTCACAACCGGCGAAGGTGGCTACGGTCCCTTCACGCCCGAGGAACTCAATGGAGTCCTCACCAAAAAATAGCTTTGCGCCTAAGGTTCTCGCATGGGAAAACTTGATGGCAAGGTTGCATTAGTCACCGGTGGCGCGAAAGGAATGGGTGCGACCCACTGCGCTGCCTTAGCGGCTGAGGGTGCCTCCGTGGTGGTCTGTGATGTTCTCGACGAACTAGGCACTGCTGTTGCCAAAGAAATTGGGGGTATCTACTTGCACCTCGACGTTACAAGTGAGAGTGACTGGACTACTGCGGTCGCTGCCACTCAAAAAGAGTTCGGTCCCATTGACATTTTGATTAACAACGCCGGAGTTGTTGGTCTTGGTCGAGTTGATACCACAGAGCTTGATGAATGGAACCGAATCATTGGGATCAATCTCACCGGAACTTTCCTTGGAATTCGCTCTTGCGCTGAGTCGATGAAAAAAGCGGGATCAGGAGTTATCGTCAACATTTCATCAACTGCTGGTCTGGTTGGTTACTGCGACATGTCGGCTTATGTTGCCAGTAAATGGGGGGTGCGTGGCCTCACAAAGTCTGCCGCTTTGGACCTTGGCCGATTCAATATTCGAGTGGTATCAATCCACCCCGGAATCATTGAAACCGATATGTCTTCGGGGCTTGCCATTAGCTTTAAGCGTCAAGCAATCCCGAGAATTGGTCACAGTGAAGAAGTCGCAAAGCTGATGCTGTATTTGGTAACCGAAGCGACTTACTCAACCGGTTCAGAGTTTGTCGTTGACGGTGGACAAACCCTTGGGCCGGTATACGACCTTAATTAGCTCAATTAGCTCAATTAACTGGGCAGTTTACGAAATAGCGGCTTGGGCAGAGTCTTTAGTCCAGCCATCACAAAGCGCAATGGTCCGGGTGCATAGACGGTGCTCTTGCCTTTTTTCAAGGCAGTGACAATTACTTTTGCAACATCTTCAGGGTTCGTTGTCATTGGTGCTTCCGGCAAGTGACTAGTCATGCGGGTTCGAACAAAACCAGGTCGCACAATGAGTACGTGGGCGCCAGTTTTTTCTAGAGCAGC
>JBIIOS010000216.1:0-2564 GCA_044336805.1 Candidatus Nanopelagicales bacterium | reverse complement strand
CGAAGAAGAGCATGAAGGCATGGCTGTGACGCATTCCCCGCTTCACGGGACTACACATGAGAACGCAAATTGCGAGAACGATGGTGACTCCGAAAATACTGGGCAATGCCCCGGCAGCGGCGGTATGTGGGATGAGGGTGAGCGCGGCTACCGCGCCACCGAGAACCAAAGCGCGAAGCAAGCTTGAGGTGCCTCCGCTAGTCCGACTCACTTGTGCATCCTATTCGCAGGCCGAGCCCGAACCTAACTTGTCCTCCCCAGCATGATTGCCACGGTATTCGACATACTGTCTCTTGATAAGTGAACCATGTGTTCGTCTTTGAGCACTCAACCCGAATAGTGAGCTGTATATATATGTCAAGTCGTATTGCGAAGGTCCTGATAGCGGGCGTTGTGACTTTGGGCGTTCTGATCGCTGGCACGGTTCCAGCAAATGCTGAACCAGATGCGCCGCTCACCGGGAGTTCGGTCGCACCCAGTGATGCGGAGGTTATCGCTGCATACAGTTTGACGGCGCCGGTGGGAATGACTCGATCTGGTTTGGTTGCGCGGGCGGTTGTCCCCATGGGTAATCCTTGCCCACTACTTCGAACAACTCATGCAAAAGGCGTTAACAAGCGGACAGCAATGATTGAGCGGGTTGCACCGGCAACTACTAACGGTGCGTTTGCATCCTTGCGTTCATGCAGCGCAAAGATGCCTTACGGTGCTCTTAGCGCCACCGTCGGTGAACGCGCCATTCCGGCGTCAATGCCTAAAGAGACAGATCGAATCGCTGTGTTCGGCGACACTGGTTGCCGCCTCAAGGGCACATGGGATCAGGCCTGCAATAGCCCTGAATCATGGCCACTTGCTCAAATCTCGCGAAGCATTGCAGCCGAGCGCCCGCAGCTCATCGTTTATACCGGTGACTTTTACTATCGGGAAGCCGCATGCGACCCAAGCAATACTGCGTTATGCGCGGGTTCACCTGCGCCCGGTGCAGGATTACCGTTCAAGGACACGGCAACGGGGTGGCTGGCAGACGTATTCACACCGATGGCAAGTGTTCTTGCTGCAGCCCCAATCGTTGTGGTCCGGGGCAATCACGAGGCGTGCTACCGGGGCGGTAACGGGTACTACATTTATTTTGATCCACGTGATGGCACCGAAGGAACCTGCGCGCCTCAACTGAATTCAAGCGGGGCGCTTGTTAACCCAGCCGAGATACTCAATGAGAGCTTTGCCGTAGACGTTGACGTGCGAGGCCCTGAAGACTTGCGTTTGGTTGTAGTTGATTCCGCATACGGGGATGACTGCACTGTCACCCCGATACAGCCGCAACAGATCACTGCGTATCAAGCGGCGGGGCGGCTTGCGGCTCGCGCAGATCAATCTTGGTTGCTCGTGCATCGGCCCGTGACTGGGTGGCAGGCGTCTGACGACTGCGCGCCCTCCGGAGGGTGGGTTTCCGCCGACCAACAAGTGGCGAGCCACGGACTCCTTGATGACTACTCGGTGATCGTCTCTTCACACATTCATATGGCACAGGCAATGAACATTCCCGGTGTCCCGCCTCAGATCGTGTTGGGCAACGGGGGAACCTTCCTTGAACCTCCAGCACCATTTTCACTTCCCACGATCGGCCCCAACTTTGTCCCAGGGATGGCTTATCCAGCGCCGACCTCAGGCTGGTGGGATATCCGCTACGGCTACGCGCTTGTTCGCCCTCGACCCAATGGAAACTGGCTGTGGCAAATGAAGACACCCGGCGCAGTGCTGTTCCGCAACTGCGTGTTGGGATCAGGCACTATGAAGTGTGACGCTCCTTAGCGGTGTGAAACGACGTGAGGCTTGCCTCACTTCTTGGTTTGACGGTTGCGTTCTTCCCCACGCCGCCAGGAACCCAAAACCATCAATGTCTTCGTTCCAACAATTCCCGGTCGGCGACGAAGTGCGTCTACTACCTCTTGTAAGTGCTCAACATTTGACACTCTAATTCGAACCAGTGCATCGGGATCACCAGCGATTGTGTACACCTCGAGAACTTCAGGAACTGCACTTGTTTCAAACTGAATTGCGTCTACTTGAACATCACCGGCGAATCGAAGTTCGGTAAAAGCTTCGAACCCCGTTCCTAAATACCTATGATCCAGCAGTGCTGTGTATCCGCGGATGACACCTTCTGCCTCGAGACGATCAACTCTTCGCTTAGTGGCTGCGGGTGATAATTTGATGTGCTGACCGATATCAACCACCGAGCGTCGGCCGTCTTCAACCAGCAGGTCCAGGATCTGGCGATCAAGTTCATCAACTTCCACTCGTCGCGACTCGGCAAATGGTGTGTTTTCTTGTGTCATAGTCCATTAATTTACACATTAAGTGTGTCTTGTGCTGAAAAATTCAATTTAGTTGCATTTAGGCCTCTGGTGAGCGAGAGTTTGAACGTTTGGTCCCAAGTGAGGGGGTATTAAAAGGTGTCCTTTCCACCTGTGCGTCGGTCATTGCCCACACCTGAAGCCCAGGGCTTGATCACGATGGTTGCGGAATTCGCCGATGACCAACTTGCACCTCGGGCGGCTGCA
>JBIIOS010000215.1:0-2588 GCA_044336805.1 Candidatus Nanopelagicales bacterium | reverse complement strand
TTGAGTACTCAAGATGGGAAGAGCCGCAATCAAGATGAGTGCAAATTGCACATTTCCCGGAAACCGCCTCTTTGTAAGAGGGACCACTATTGCGATGGCGGCTGCGAGAATCAATGTTGTCATCATGATCCATTCGCGTGTTGTATCAACGCCAAGTAAATACGCTAGCCAAAAAGGCCCAAATCCACTCTGGAAGAGACTTGTTGCGTTTGGCATTTCGGCTAAGGCAGGAATGAAATTAGTGTTGACTCCAAGAGAGGACGAGCGAAATCCAGTCTTCCCGAGTACGAACACGACAAGAATGAGCCACAGGAAATAAGGGTTGACAGCAAGAATTCGGTTACCTAAATACTTAACTCTTCGACTAATTAAATCGGAATTCACAATTAACCCCCTGGGTTGTGGTACATCTGCAGGCATTATGCCAAGAAGTGGAGCGGAGTTTTCACGACAGGAAGAAGAATCGAGAACTTTTTGAGGTTGAATGAAATATTTAGTCAGTGAGTGGTCATGATGACCGGAGTAGGCGATTGTAGATATTGCAAAAGACGGGCTGGTGCAGAGTGTTCTGCTTATGACCCATGGAACTTGGACAACTGTAGGAGTAACGTCTCGCCTCACCAGAGCGGTAGGCTTGGGCGGACATATTCGGAAGGTTAGAGGAGGCAGTTGTGGGTGAGGCAAAACGTGCCTTGATTACCGGTGTAACCGGTCAAGACGGCTCTTATATGGCCCAGCAGTTGCTGGAAAAGGGCTATGAAGTCCACGGTTTGGTCCGCCGCTCCTCGAGCTTTAACCGGGGCCGGATCGACCACCTGCACCATGACGACCACCTGCCAGGCAAGAACCTGTTTTTGCACTACGGCGACGTAACCGATGCGGCTCGGATCCACCAATTGATTTCGGAGCTGCACCCCCACGAGGTCTACAACTTGGCGGCCCAGTCCCACGTTCGGGTTTCATTTGACGAGCCCCTCTACACCGCTGAGGCCACGGGTATTTCAACCCTGAATGTCCTGGAAGCGATTCGCAGCGTTGATAAGTCAATTCGGTTCTATCAGGCCAGTACCAGTGAGATGTTCGGTGCAAGCCCACCCCCACAAAATGAGGACACACCTTTTTATCCACGCAGCCCTTACGGCGCAGCGAAGGTGTACAGCTATTGGATCACCCGGAACTACCGCGAGGCCTACGACATGTTCGCCGTTAACGGTCAATTGTTCAACCACGAGTCACCCCGTCGTGGTGAAACATTTGTTACTCGCAAAATCACCATGGCTGTTGCGAAAATCAAAAAAGGTTTACAAAGCGAATTATGGATGGGCAACCTCGACTCCATCCGTGACTGGGGCTACGCACCCGAATACACCGATGGCATGTGGCGCATGCTGCAAGCCAGTGAGCCCGACGACTTCGTTCTGGCAACCGGCACCGCCTACACAATCAAAGATTTCCTGTCGCTGGCATTTGAGCACGCTGGTTTGAATTGGGAGGACTACGTCAAGTTCGATCCCAAGTTCCTGCGCCCAACCGAAGTTGATGAATTAATCGGAGATGCTGGCAAAGCCAAAGCCAAGTTGGGTTGGGAAGCCAAGGTGCACCCACCGGAGTTGGCCAGGATCATGGTTGACGCCGATATTGCTCGTCTTGAGGGCGCTACCGAGGGGCAGTTCTAGACACCACAATGCCTGACAACTCCAAGAAAGCGTTAATCACCGGTGTTGCCGGACAAGACGGAACGATCCTGTCCCAAATATTGATCAGTGAGGGTTACCAGGTCACGGGTCTGATTAAACCGGGAACTGGCGCTGACACGCTACTGCGTTACGTACCTGAAGTGAGAATCCTTGAAGTTGAACTCAGCGATCAAGACCACATGGAAAAAACAGTTGTTGACACTAACCCCCACGAGATTTTCAACTTTGGTGGAATCAGCTCAATTGTCGAATCAGTCAACAACCCTGAGCTCACCCAAGAAGTGAATGTGGGGTCGGTGCAGGCAATTCTACGCGGCATGGCAACACTGCAAAGCAAATCCCATTCACCAAAACTAGTTGCCGCAGCCAGTGGAACAATCTTTGAAGGCGTGGACAAGGCCCCGCAAACTGAGGAAAGTATCGCTGAACCCAAATCACCGTACGCACAATCCAAAGCAGAAGTCATTGCACTGCTGAAAACTGCGCGGGAGGAACAAGACCTCTTCGCCACCGCCGCGATTCTTTACAACCACGAGTCACCGCTGCGCGGTGAAGGGTTTGTTACCCGCAAAATCACTATGGCGGTTGCCAAAATTTCCCAAGGACAGCAAGACATTTTGGAACTCGGCGACATTGAGGTTGCTCGCGATTGGGGTTGGGCACCGGACTACGTGAGGTGCATGCGGCTCATGCTGGGCGCTCCTACTCCTAGCAAGTTCATTTTGGCTACCGGGATCTCACACCGACTCTCATTCTTTGTTCAACGAGCTTTTGCAGCTGTGGGAATAATCAACTGGCAGGACTACGTTGTTAGTACCAGTGACAACCTGCGCAAGGTGGACACGAACCTGCTCGTGGGGGATAGCCGCAGGGCATACATTGCACTTGGTT
>JBIIOS010000214.1:0-2591 GCA_044336805.1 Candidatus Nanopelagicales bacterium | reverse complement strand
GTCAACGGATCCTGAAGTGATATCTAACGCCGATGCTGCAATTGCTGAAGTTGATCGCTTAGCACACCGCATTGATCAAATCTTGCTTTTAACCCGGTCAGATTCTGGGATGCTCAACATGCGCCAGGAGTCGCTGGGCGAAATTGTGCGCGACCGTGTTGAAGCGGCCACCGTAATTGCTCAAGAGAATGGACTTGTGATTCATGCGGAGGTAGAAGACTGCACCGTCACGGTGCCTGCAGGCACATGTGCTCGACTTATTGATGAATTACTGGGTAACGCCTTGAAATACGCAAATTCCGAGGTTGTCGTCACCCTTCAAAGAGCAGGATCCTTCTGCGAGTTGACGGTATCTGATGACGGCGAAGGTCTACCCGCAGGCGAAGACTTCACCCAAATATTTAATCGGTTCTACCGTGCGAGCAATTCTCACCCGGGTGGTAGCGGACTCGGACTGGCCCTTGTTCAAGAAAGTGCCCGCATGGCCGGAGGAGATGCCTGGGCCCAAGGAGCCCCGGAAGGCACCGGACTTCGGATCTCGGTGCGGCTTCCGCTCAGTCTCTAAGGCTCAAGGCTAAAGCCTTAAGCGGGGAGGATTCGGCCCATACCGGTGTAGCTACGACCCCACCATGATCCGGAGATTGGACTAACTCGAACGCTTTTGCCGGCGTTGGGGGCATCGATCATTTTTCCGTTACCGATGTAAATCCCCACGTGGTGAGCTCCACCTTGGAAAAAGAAAACCAGGTCACCCGGCTGGGCCTTACTCCTTTTGATCCTCTGGGCCTGGTTGTATTGGGCCTTGGAGTAGTGGGGGAGTGTCTTCCCGGTAATTTTCTTATAGACAAAGCGAACAAGACCCGAGCAATCAAATGCGTCAGGGCCGGAGCGACCAGCGCGATAAGGGTCACCAATTTGCTTGCGGGCAAATGACACCAGTTTGTTGCGAACAACGCGGACTTCAGCTTTTTTGCCAGCCACACGATTGATCTTGCTCAGTCGTTTGCCCTCGTTCTTGGTTGCGGCAATGGATCTCACCATGCGTTCACCGGGAGCCGCTGCGCGGTCAGCGCTACGGATATTTGCCGCTGGGGCATTGGCGTGGGCAGCAGTTGAGGTAATGGTTACCAGCCCCATTGCACTCATCACGATTGCCATCAGCATCGCAATATGGGAAACCCGACGTGGGGTTTGCCCTAGCTCGTTCGGCGTCTCTGAACCCAGGGAAGCCGGCTCAGCATTACAGCCGTTCATACTCTTCATCGTGCGGTCCATCTGATCTCCTCGTCCCCCGACTTGGCGGCTCACCGTGTCTGCAGGTTCTGCAGCGCTTACTCGGGTGGCGTTGTGCATCTATCCGGTGCCACCCGAAAGTGAGTTTGAGGTTGATCTCAATTCGATTCCAATGCGATCTCGAATGTAGGTCAACCCCAAGGTCAGGGGTAAGACGTTATGGTGATTTGCAAGATAACGGAAATGTAACGTTCGTTTATCGGACGCGTTTTCGACCAGTCTGTGACATAAGTCACGGGTGCTCCCTCATGGATCAAAATGACCAAAGTCCCTTGGGAATCGGGCATTTTTGACCAGTTGAGATGCGTCATTCATGTTCTCAAATTGCCGCTTGAGTAGGCTCTAGCCCGTGGACCCTCAAACGCTTGACGCCTCATCGCAGCGGTCCGCGGTCGCAAAAGGAATGATCTTTGTGGGGGCCGCCACCCTGATCGGGAACGGCACCGCATACCTGCTGAGCATGGTCTCGGCCCGAATCTTGGATCCAGCTGATTTTGGGGCGCTCGGGGCCTTGCTCGGGCTGCTCGTAATCATCGCAACGCTGGGAATCTCGGTCCAAGCCCTCACCGCGCGCAGGGTTTCAACAGCTCCCGCAGCGGACCGCAAGGACGTTGAAGGCCAAGCGATTCGACTCTCAATTCTCGTTGCTATTGCTATTGGAATTGGATCTGCGGTAATCGCCTGGCCGGTAAGCACGCTTTTCTCGATCCCGATTCTGGCCGTTGTGACCGGGGTTGCCTCACTGGGCTTTGTCGTAATCGGCTCCGCTGCAATGGGTATCGCTCAAGGTCGCGAGCAACATATAAAACTGTCCATCGCCTTTATTGCCAACTCGGGGGGCCGGGCACTCGGCGGAATCATCGGTGTTGTTGTTCTCCAAAGTGTTACCGGTGTTGGGTTCGGAATCTTGATTGGCTGTGCAATTGGTGCTGCTGTTGCTTATCAACTGATTTCACCAAAGACATTAAGCCCAAAACTTAAAGATGGCATCGGTATCGAATTCGGCCATGTAGCGCACGCCTTAATCGTGCTCTTTACCCTTACGAATATTGATGTTTTGTTCGCCCGAGTTTTTTTGACCGAGGATCTCTCAGGTGAATATTCCGTTGGGGTTCTCCTAGCCAAGATCGCCTTCTTCCTACCAAATGCAATCATCATTGTTTTGTTCCCCAAAATGAGTGGCGGCGGTTCACACCGTGCCCTTTATATAGCAACCGGACTCACCGCGGTGGTTGGAGTTGTGATCACTCTTGCGAGTGTGTTCGCCGGCGATCTTGTCATCAGAATTCTTGGCGGTG
>JBIIOS010000068.1:0-10380 GCA_044336805.1 Candidatus Nanopelagicales bacterium | reverse complement strand
CAACCTGAGCCCCCAAGGCGGCTAAAAGATCAATCCGTGCTTCAAAGAGTTGTGCCGTCAAGGACTTTTGCAAAGAGCCCTTCGACCGATTCATCTCTTGGTTAAAGAATTCTAGATTTTGACACAGGTCAAAGACATAAAAGTCTTGCTTGTCCTGACCGGGTCCGAACAGGTCGGGGCACAGTCGGTTGCCGCGACCAAGCATCTGCCAGAACTTCGACTTTGAGCGCACGAGCTTGAAGAACACGAGATTGCACACCTCGGCAACGTCAATACCCGAATCAAGTAGACCCACAGAAATTGCAATGTGCGGTGGTTTGTCCGCTTCTGAGAAATCATCAATGAGTGACTGTGCATGGGTCACGTTTGGTGTGATCACTCTGGCAAAGTTCCCTGAGTACTCGGGGTAGTTGACATTGAAACGGTCGCGAATGAAATCAGCGTGCCCTTGATCCTTGGCGAAAATGATGGTCTTACCGAGTCGATCACCGCCCTCCACCCTGTGACCGTGTGTCATGAGGGCCGCGATGGCCATGTCGACCGAGTCTTCATCAAAGAGCAACTCGTAGTGCTCTTCCGTGGATTCGGTGGATTCGGTGTCTGGAACCTCTGGGGTATCACTCCATTCGGCAGTGTCCCATAGGTCTTTCTCGTGCTCATTGAGATCCTCGTATCGCAGCCCATCGCGAATAAAACTCAGCGGCACGGGCACGGCTACGGGCGGCACCAGATAGCCCTCGGCAACAGCTTCCTCAAATGTGTAGGCATCTGTGGGTACGCCAACTTCAAGGCCAAACAACGCGTAGGTGTTGTCATCGACTTCATCTGTCGGTGTCGCGGTCATGCCCACAAGCAAGGCGTCAAACCAATAAAAAATCGACCGATACTTTTGATACACCGAACGGTACGCTTCATCGATTATCACCAAATCGAAGTAGCCGGGACCGAAGATGCGCTCCCCGATCCACTCCTGTCCGTTAACGAGACCCATCATTGTCTGATAGTTCGAAACATAAACTTGACTGCCCGTGTCCCAGTCCGCTGCAAAATCGACGGTCGTGAGGTTGACGGAATCAACGTTTGGCAGGTGGGTGTGGAATGCCCGGTCGATCTGGTTCACGATTTGTGCTCGGTCTGCGAGAATGAGAACTCGTTTGACCCAGCCAGCTCGCATCAGTTGGTCAACTAACGCGATCATTGTGCGGGTCTTACCCGAGCCGGTTGACATTAAGAGGAGTGCCTCACGCTGGTGTGCAGTGAAAGCCGAATCGATGGCTCTGATCCCTCGATGTTGGTAGTGGCGATCCACAATGTCGCTGCTGATGGCAACGTCTGTTAGCGGCAGCCGCGTATCCCGACGCTCGACCATCAGTTCTAGTTCGTCGCGGGTGAAGAATCCTTGCACTCCGCGAGGTGGGTATTCGGAACTGTCATCCCACAGCCACGTGCGGAAACCATCGGTGTAGAACATCACGGGCCGACGGCCAAACATGTTCTCCATGCAGTCGGCATACAGTTTGGCTTGCTCTCGCCCGAGATTCGGATCGGTTTCCGTCTTCTCCGTCTCAACCACTGCTAACGGGAGATCATCTGATCCCCACAGTACATAGTCCACCTGGCCGACCCCCGACTCGTTCGGCATACCCGAAACTTCAAACCCGCGATCCCGCTCCTGCATGAGCGGCCAACCAGCTTCGCGGAGCAATTGTTCGATGATGAGTTTTTGGGTGACTTCCTCGGAATAGTCGCGCGTGTCTTGTACCGGATGGGCTGCCTGTGCGGCTGCAATTTTGGTGCGTAATGCAGCAATCTCAGCTTCCCGACCGGGCGCAGAATCACTTGCTTGCACAACCGGTTCATGGGCAAGTTCTTGAACAGCACCGGGAGGTAAGGGCTCGTACTGTTTCGCTGTGACGGGATCAAACTTTTTGTCTATGGGAACCGCTGCTGGGTTGTCGGTAAATCGGAGCGCGGCCCACACCACAACGTGCAGAAGTTCTGCAAGGATCTTCGGTGCTAAGGATGGAGGAATTTCATCATTTGTATGAACAGCAAGGTTGCCAGTTTTGCGAATCAACCTTAGTTTCTTCAAAATTGCATCGCCGGCTAGCGCGCGAAATGATTTTCCATCTTCCTTTCCGCGCAGGTCCATGGGCCAAGGCTTTGGTTGGTCAGAAACTTCGTAAACAAAATTGACCAAACCCTCGATAGCACGCCGCGAATAGAACAAGGCCGATCGCGGATCGGAGATGGAATATCCCTCAGCTTTTGAACAATCCTCGTAAGCCCACGGCCAGACCACTTTAATGAAATCGAAATTCCCCGTAGGTTCCGTCCCAATTCCCGGCTTATCCTCAACCTGCATGATTCCTCCATTTACTCGTACTACAGAGCCATAATGCCGCGCTTTCGTCGATCAAGTGCAACTTCTCCAAGATTTCGGGACTTGCGATCGTGGCGAGTGGGTCAAGACAGTCGTAGACCTTGAGGTAGCGGTCAATTGTCGTGACTTGGGCTCGCACCATTGCGCGCGAGTATGTGGTCGATGGGTAACGCGAACAACCGCGCTGGGGGCGTCGGGGGTGAGGAATCAGAGGCGAAGGCCATGGACGAGAAGCCTTCGACAGGCTATCTTTCCCCTATGGCAAGTCAAGAGCCGGAGACCGACCAACCCCTGGATAAGAAGAAATCCACGGAAAAGAGTAAGAGACGTGTGCGCTGGACTTGGGCAGTAGCAGTCTTTGTAGCCATTCTCTATTGCTCTTCAGTGTTCTTTTACAACCGAAGTTTGCCAGTGGACCTAGGCTTCGCCACAGTCGAACCGTCATCGGATGGCGTCGGAGCTTACTTTGCGATGAGGGACATTCAATTAGAGACCGATCGTGTGAGTGCCGATCTTTTGGTTACGTTTGGTGAGGAGCTTGCCGAATGCACCCCTTTATGTGGCCTGCGCGAGGATGTCACATTGCTCGTTTCTCCTTCAACACAGTCAGTCATAAAGCTCCCTCGCGGCACCCCTGCTGGTTATTCGATACCAATTGTGTTGTTCCTCGAGGGAGCCCCGTACAGCTACCCTTTCGACACCTACCTATCACGCGTTTACGTGCAAGCGGTGACCATAGATAGTGGTGGAACTGCCTACCCGGTTCCCCTTGTTGCAGAATTTCTTGTTCCGGAGGGATTCGTGGGGTGGCAGATCCAACTGGGCTATCCCAACGCCGACGATAATGAGAATGCTGAATCCTTCCTCAAGAAGGACAGGGAGCAGGTGAATGCGGAATACGTAGCCCGCGCCCCAACTGTGATTGACAGCGGCCAGGCCTTTGGCTATCTGAGCATGGAACGCGCTCTCTCCACAAAAATTATTGCCGTTTTGGTCTTGCTTTTGATGATCATTCTGGCAGGACTCGCGGTTATTGCCAGCCACGATGTTCAAGTTGGAAAGAAGACCAATGACGGCCTTGGAATGGCAGGATGGCTAACGGGTTCACTCTTTGCGATGCCGGCGCTGCGGGCACTACTCCCCGGAGCCCCTCCGCTTGGGTCCTGGATCGACATACTGGTGTTCTTCTGGGTGGAAATCGCAACCATGATTTCCCTAGCGACCTTTGTCCTTTTCTGGATAAGACAGTCGACAATCAAGGGTCTGGAACCAAAAGAAGAGCAAGCCCCAGCAAAGGAGTCGTAGCTGCCGGAACCCACGTGACTCACTGTTGTTTTTGCAGGTGCGAAAAACCGGCATCTATATAAGGGAAATCGACCAATGTTAAGCGAAAGTCCGCTATCGTTGATGAAGAGCACGACTTGTGCGGCATGGGCGGCCCCACGTTTGGAGGATCCAAGTGAGCAAATTTTCATTCGGTAAGAAACTCGTGGCTGTAGCTTCGGGGGCGCTGCTTATGGGGGCATCACTGGCATTTGCCCCGGGGGTCGTGGCTGCTGACCATCTAAGTGAACTTCAGACTGCGGCCGGGAAGGTACCGTTCACGGTGTACAACCCAACATTCACCGCGAACGCACCGCTTGCGAAGGTGACCCTTGGAAAATTTAGTGAACAGGCTGTTGGCCCGAATCCCGGCGGATGCACTTATTTTGTGACGAGTGATTTCGGCAAAGTGAAAAATCCGGCATTGTCGATTACCCAGTCAGAGGCCTGCAGTGATCCAGGGGAGCCAAAGCTTGTGGTTGCCACTTTCAACGTTAAGTTTGCCGGGGCGAAAAGTCAGAAAGTGACCATCACAACTTTTTGCCCAAACGAGAATGCGTCGGGCGATAGCGATTGTCGAAGTGGCTCCACCGCCACACCTCGGCAAGTCTTGCGACAGTCCACGGGCGAAACGTGGGTTGTTCTACCGGCCAAAGGTGAGGCTGCTGAGACCACAACCGCCCAAATCTTCACTGAGGGTTTGACTGTGCGGCAGATTCAAAGGATCGTTCGCAGTTTGACAAGTGTGGGGTCGAACATGACAAAGGGAGATAAATGAACATTTTCGCCAAGAGAGTTTCTTTTGTGGCAATACCTGCAGCAGTTGTACTGGGGCTTGTCGGTTTCGCCCCGTCTGCGTCAGCCGCCCCTAATGCTGAAGTAACTTTGAATTTTGTTGGTCTTAACTGCGAAGGTTGCACAATCTATTACTCGCCAGACTCAGGCATAGGCACATTTCCGCCGGCCACAATTAAAAACGGTTCAGTCACATTCACGTCTAAAAGTGGTCCGCTGGAACCAGGATACTTTGCAATAGATGGTGACCAGTTTGCAAATCTCAATGCCCAGACCACGATATCTTTTTTGTACAAAGGGTCAAAGCCGGGTTCCAGGGTTTCCCGACCCCAAGCCATGAATTCCAAGAAAGTTTTTCCCTGCTGGGCAGGAACTGACACCACCGCGGAGTTCACGGTTCGAGTGCGCACGGTGGTCGATGGAAGTGCAATTGGTAAAAACAAGAGGGCTGTACTTGCCTGGGTGCAGCCAACACCAGCACTAGCTGATGTTTCCGGAACCAGTTATGCAGCGGATAAAGGCAGATTCAGTCTGAATGGGGATATCACCTGCTCCTCCAAAAATGGTAAAAACATTACTCTTCCGATTATGTAATGCCCAACTAAATACCCGTAAGAGTTGTGAGCCACTACACGTCCAATGCTCAAGAGTTTATTGATAAATCCTGGCTAACTTGCGGCCGGAAATTTCATCGAGTGACTTACCTGCTGGTTCGATCTTGAAAATCTGAGTGATGACCATGGCGAGGACGCAGATGCCTGACATGGCGAATACCAGGGCCGGGATCCCAATTGCCCCCTGCAGGATAGGGAAGAAGAAGACTCCCAAAGCTGCGCCAAGTTTGGCGGCGCCCGCCGAAAATCCGTGGCCAGCGGACCGGATGTCTGAAGGGAAAATTTCTGCGGGAAGCGCGTAGGTCGTCGCGTTTGGGCCGGCGTTCATAAAGAAGTTGAAGATGGCGAAGCCGATAAAGACAACACCCAAGTACCCGGTATTGGACGATCCTTGGAGTATGGATGCAATGCCTAGCACGATCAGGCCCAGCGACATTAAGGCGAAGCCGATCGTCTGTAATCGAACTCGTCCCCACCGCTCCACCAAGAAGATTGCCGTAACAAATCCGAGCACAAGGAAGATGTCCAGTATTGCGGTCCATTCCAAGGTGAGGATGTCATCGGCAATGAAGTTGGTGTTGGACTTGTCTTGATCACCACCAAATGCAAGTGCGGCAATGAGCGTTGGTGTGAAAATCCCTACGCCATAGGTGGCGATATCCATTAAGAACCACGGCACTGACGCGAAGATTGTCCGTCTGATCATGTCTGGTTTAAACAATTGTGGTTGCCATAGCGCGCGGATCCCCTCTGATGACTGCTCCACCTTCTCTCGGTCTTTGTCGGTGACAATTACCGGAACATGTGTGAGCTCCTCAACAATCTTGATGGCCTCCTGTTCATGACCATTTTGGGCCAGCCATCTGGGACTTTCTGGAACCTTGCGTCTGAGCCAAATTATGATGAGTGCTGGTATCACTCCAAAGCCGAGCATCCATCTCCAGGATGTTTCATCGGGAAGTAAAAGCAAAACGATTACTCCAACGAGTGCGCCCAACAGCATGCCAACCGCTTGGAGTGAGAAAGCTGAGATTAGCCACCGCCCGCGGTTTTTTTGTGGCAGCACTTCAGCGAGATAAGACGCTGCGATCGGATAGTCCAGGCCGATGGCTATGCCAAGCAGGAACCGAAATGCAATGAGAGACCAGGTGTCCCACGCGATCATGCAACCGATCGAGAACACAACGAATATCCAAAGGTCATATTTGAAGAGTCGCCGTCTACCAATTTTGTCAGCGAGTGGACCAAGAAAGGCTGCGCCAAAAATCGCACCCACAATGGCTGCCGCAGAAATCAGTCCCTTTTGCCAAGAGTTAGCACCAAGATCCTCAGCAATGAGCGGGTTGGCAACGCCAATGATGAAGAAGTCGAAGCCATCGAGCATCAGGCCCAGGGCGGCAAGTAACCAAAACATTTTGTGCAGGCGAGTCATTGGAGCTTGATCAAGCGCCTTACCAATGCCGATCGGCTTCGGTTTACCCATGACAACAATCTAGAGAACGGGGCCACCCAAATTCAGGTATTCGAGTGAACTTTACAGAAATCACCAACTAACATTTGCCCAATTCAATCTATAGAAGATCTACCTTCGCAAAGCAATCAATTACTGGTGTGCCACCGAGTTGCCCGCTAGTGCAATAGCAACTCCTCCTTTATGTAAGCAACCCCTCGTCCACTTGTATGCTTTGAGCGTGCGGCTTCCTGTTCGGGTGATGGTCATTATTTCGTGTTTGGGACTTCTCACCGCGGGTGCTGTAACGAATGCGACCGCGACATCGACTCCCACATTCACGGGACCGGCTTACTCCTCGGCTGCGTGTACGCCGACACCTGGGGGAATTGGGCCGCACCAATGGAATGCATCTGTTGGACTTCCTCTCACCCCGAGCGGAACACCGCTCCCACAACGGATCGTGATCGGTGAGTTGAATGAGACCGCGAATGCGGTGGCTGTCAACAACCTGCTGCGCCAGTGCGGTATTACCGAAGTGACTTTTCTCCCTCGTACATTCCCTTACAGCTGGCCAGGGTCTTCAACTCCCGGGATGGAATCCACCCTTGACGCCACAGTGATAGCGGGTGCGCTACCACCGAACACATCCATCACCATGGCAGCGTCACCGACCAGCCAAGGCTTCTACGGGATGTTGGTTGTGGCCGCCGATGCCTGCGGATTCGTTTTTGCGGCGGATCCGACTGTCTTTCTTACCACGATCACCAAGGGCCCTTCCTACCCTGCCGGCGGCTGCATCATCTCGTTGAGTTACAACGGTCGGGAGTCACCGGACGTAACTGACGCGGCTCAGGTGAATGCCGACTACATGATGGATCAGCTGGAGGCGCAGGGCGTGATCGTCGTGGTGGCCGCCGGAGATGAAGGTGCTGGCGGGTGTATCTCGAGTTCCGGGAATTCCTATGGCAGCGGGACGGGCAAGAGCGTCACGGCATTCGCCCTCACGAGCAATGTTGCCACCCTCACCACCAGCGTTGCCCACGGTTTCACAGCAGGTCAGCAGGTGTACCTGTCAAATATAGGTGCGCCGTTCCAAGGCATTTTCACAATTTCTTCAGTCCCGACGACGACCACTTTCTCTTTCGGGCTGCCCCGCTCAACGGATATTCCTGCCACCACGCTCACCTCGCCCGGTATCGCGTGGGTGAACTTTGGGGGACTCACACCCCAATTCCTTTCCACCCATCCCGGCGTAGTTGCCGTTGGGGGTACTCAGTGGATCAGCCAGACCACCACCATGACGACGGGGCTTGGCACGGCGTACTCCCCGGGAGCCACCTACTCAAACTACGTGTGGAAAGACAACAACCCCAACGCCAACTGTGCCAACTTGGCGTCATTCCCTGTAACGGGTGGTGAGGGAACAGGTGGCGGGCAGAGCGCGATTTATGCAATGCCCTCTTACCAGAGCGCTGCCGCGCTAAGTTCCTATCCGGGCGCCGCGAGTAGGCGTATGAGCCCCGACGTGGCTGGACTCGCTGGTTGGCCCATGTATGCAATATCGAACTTTGGCATGTCAATCGCTGGTAAATACCTACACAACACCAATGCGCTCCTCATCACGGCTCAAAGTAGCGGCTTATCAGTCGGTGAGACTATCGTCGTGGACGGAGTGGGAGCGCCATTTGACGGAACCTTCACCGTCAGCGGAACGCCGTATAACAATTACATTGAATACTCCACCAATGCGATCAACATCAGCAACGCGGCTCTCACCTCGAATGTCGCGACCATCACAACTCTTACTCCCCATGGCCTTTCAGTTGGACAAATTGTGGATGTGGTTGGAGCCACCAACACCGTATTCAACGGCACATTTGTCGTTGCCTCGGTGCCCACGACCACCACATTCACTTACGCGAAGACCAACACAGACATCTCCTCCGCTGTGTCAACCGGACGAGTCGACATGGAGGCGGACTGGTCGGTCACCGGCACGATCACTCAATCCTGCACCGCAGACGTCACTACTGGGATTTGCAGTGCAGCCACTTTCCCGTGGGTTCCGGCGCTCGGCACGAGCGCTGCGACACCACTAATCGCGGTGGGTCTGGCCAACGTCAATGCGATGTTAAGCGCTCGAGGAATGGCGTTGATCGACAACGCCGGTGGGGCGATGGACGTGCATAACATTTTTTATGATTCGGCTAACGCATCAGCAATGACCGATGTCACCAATGGTGATAACGACATTATGAACCTTGGCGGTTGGAATGCACTTCCCGGTTATGACATGACAACGGGGATGGGTGTTCCGAACTTCTCCACACTGGTGAACTTGATCATCGCCCGCAATACCCCTGGCCCGTCGGTTGACCCGAGTCCACAAAGCATCGAGCCGACCCCGACCCCCAGTCCCTCAGTTACCCGGACCCCAGAGGTCATATCGACTCCCACCATCGTTCCCGTGCGAACACCGGTAACCCTGGCCCCCGGTGTTCAGGTTTCCGCAGGCGCGCGAGTCCCCGGGATCCGGACTATTACCTCGCAGCCCACGGGTTCATCAATCGCTGCGGCGCCCGCCACCAATGTGGTACTTGATCGGTGGACGAATCTGCGAGTCCCTGGAGTGAAACCCAAGACCTTAGTGATGGCCAAAATTCGCGTCAACAAGTCTTGGTACTCCATCGGGAAAGCCACGGCTAATAGCAACGGAGTAGTGACACTCCCTGCAGTTCGCCTGACCAAGCCGGGTGAGTATCCAATTCGATTGGTCACGGGTAAATCAGATCGCACTTTCGTAAAAATGAATGCGGTGCCACCATCATCTTCAAACCAAAGATGAACTACCCGATGGCAAAGGTGTCGGGTAGGCTCGTTCGCAGCTGAGCCCTTGGCCACGTGCATGGGGCAACAATCAAAGGGGAACATCGATGGACGTTAAACGGGAACTTGGCAAAGCAGTCCTTGCCTTTGTAGTCTTCGTCGCAGCTTGGTTGCTTATCAACCTAATTACGGGGAACGGATTGTCGGGCCAGGCCGTTACGAGCGCTGTAATACAAGGTTTAATTTTTACAGTCATCTACAGCGTGGTCATTTACTTCTACCAGAAGCGCAAGCGCAAGAGCTGACGGTAGCGCGGCGACAGCTCCCCGAGGTTCCACCATCGGGATTGCTGTCGCTCTAACTCCACAGGGCGCTCGAAAAGCTCGACGGTGAACTACTCTTCGACGGACTCGTCGCTTGCGGGTTCATCGTTACCGGACTCGTCGTCGCCGCCTCCGTCGTTTGCGGGTTCATCGTTTGCGGGTTCATCGTTTGCGGGTTCATCGTTTGCGGGTTCATCGTTTGCGGGTTCATCGTTTGCGGGTTCATCGTTTGCGGGTTCATCGTTACCGGACTCGTCGCTTTCAGCTCCGCCGCCGCCTCCGTCGTTACCGGACTCGTCGTTTGCGGGTTCATCGTTACCAAATCCGGACTCAGGGTCAGTTGCCCCCTCGACTAATTCAATCCAATTTTCATCAACTTCTTCGGCTCGGACCTCTTCCTCGGTCACCTCGAAAGAACCGGTTCCGTCTTCATCGATAGTAAAATCGGCTTCGATTTCAGTGACGGAACCATTGTCGGATTCATCACTGAGATCGAATTCCCCGAGGAATTCGCCAGTTTCATCGTCAATGTAAGTGACCTCCGAAACGCCATCATCATCGAGGGAATCAACGCGCATGCTGACCCCTTCGAAGAGTTCAAAGTTGGCACCGTTGAGTCCGTTGGCTACGTTCACGGTCGCATTAGCTTCGGGGGCAGCGCTT
>JBIIOS010000211.1:0-2657 GCA_044336805.1 Candidatus Nanopelagicales bacterium | reverse complement strand
ACGGGGCTTCGGGGTCACCGAATTTCCTGCCGGTCATGGACTCGAGGTAGGCGATTCCATCAAGGACGCCGGCCCAAACTTCATCTTCTAAAACCGCACCCCCCTCGTGGTACTTGCTGCACTCACTGACCGGTAAAACGAATGCCGGAGGAACCCGAAGACCCAAACTCAACATACGGCCGATGCTCCAGGCCTTGCCACCAATAAGTTCCCGTGGCGGAAGTTGAGTTCCTTCAAGACAAATCACACGCGATTGGGACATCACTACTCCTGACGTGTGCGGCCCAGCATACGAAGAAGATCCTCGTGAAGCTCAAACCAAACGGTGTGGTAACTATCAATCCGGACGCCACTGACCCAGTCAATTTCTCCCGCAAGTACTCGGTCATAGGCTGATTCGAGTCGTTCGAGGTACCTCGACAATCGAGGCTGTGCCTCGGCACAGCGACCTACCACTCGCTCGGCTCGCTCATGAAGGTCGCCTAGTCGGTCGATAATCCCATTGTCATAATCCTTATCTTCATGATCATTGGGAATCCGGGTTGAACCCGTCGGCACGGTCTGCCAATCGGTAAATAGGGCCAGCAGTCCAGTGTTCACTTTCTCGAACCGTTCGTAGGCCTCGGCTAAAGCGCCATCCTCACGGGCCTCTGCATAGACAACCGGGTACTGGGCTGCAAGCATGGCTTGACCATCAGGGGCAACCATGAACGTTCCACGAGCACCGGCTACCAAACCTTTACCGGCAGCGGCCTCTAGGGCGGCGGTCACTTCTTCTTCATTGAGACCTAGCAGATCCGCAACAGCCGCCGGCCCCGCCGCCTTGCGAACTGCCAGTCCGTGCACTGCTAAAAATTCAATGTCGGTCATGTTGCCGCCCTTCACGAGATTGGATTCCGATCGGGAATCACACATTAAGTTGAAGTGGGTTTTCAAGTGGATCATTCTGTTATTTCACACACTTGTTCGATAATGGAACTTTTGTATTTCTCGACTGCGTTAAAACTAACGTGTGTTAGTCTAGCGCATGATCTGGCAGATCATCGTAAAGGCTCTCGAAAGGACACTCGTTAATGAAGCGCACTATTTTCAACGAAGATCACAATGCCTTTCGCAAGAGTTCGCGGGCCTTCGTCGAGCGGACCCTTGAGCCCGGATACGCATCATTTGTTGATAACAAGGAGATCTCGAGAGAAGTTTGGATCGAAGCCGGACGCAATGACCTTTTAGGGCTTGATGTTCCGGAAGAGTTTGGTGGTGTCGATGCTGGGGACTATCGTTTCAATGCTGTACTCGGCGAAGAACTCGCTCACGCTTCAATGGCATTTAACTCGTGCTTCCAGATGCACTTCGATGTCACACTGCCATACATCGTCAAGTACGGGACTACCGAGCAGAAACAACGCTGGCTGCCAGGAGCGTGTTCGGGAGAGATTCTTACTACGGTGGCCATGACCGAGCCCTCCGGTGGATCTGATCTTGCCGCCCTTCGCACGAGCGCTGTGCAATCCGGTACCGATTGGATAATTAATGGCTCCAAAACTTTCATTACAAACGGCTACACAGCCGACTTGGTTATTGTTGCCGTCAAAACCAGTCCGGACAAGGGCGCAAAAGGAATCACCTTGTTTGCGGTGGAAGAGGGAATGCCCGGCTTCGAGCGCGGACGCAAGCTCGACAAGGTGGGACAGCCCGAGGCCAACACCGCTGAACTCTTTTTCCAAGATGTAAGAGTCCCTGCCGAAAACGTCATCGGTGAAGTAGATCGTGGTTTCATCCAAATGATGGAACAACTACCTCAAGAACGAATTGGTGCAGCCGTCGGTAACCTCGCCCATGTTGCCGCGATCCTTGATGAAACTCTCGAGTATGCCAAGGAGCGTCAAGCTTTCGGGCAATCAATCGGTTCATTCCAACACAATAAGTTTTTGCTGGCCGAGCTGTACACTCGAATTGATGTGAGTCAGGTTTATGTCGATGCTTGTGTATTGGCCCACTCAGAGGGAGAACTTTCGGCAGTTGACGCTGCAAAAGTAAAGTATTGGACAGCTGATGTGCAAAATGATGTGCTCGATGCCTGTGTACAGCTCTATGGTGGTTACGGCTACATGCGTGAATATCGGGTGGCACAGGCCTGGATGGACGCCCGGGTAACCAAGATCTGGGGCGGCACTAACGAAATCATGAAGGAAATAATCGGGCGAGATTTAGGTCTGTAACGCTAGTAAACATTCACATACACATCCATTCAACCTCAACCAAGGAATCCCATGCCAAACTTGACTTTTAACTTCACGAAACAAACCGTGATCATTACCGGAGCCGCACGCGGTGTCGGGCTTGAACTCGCTCGTTTCTTTGCTGAGGCCGGCGCCAACGTCGTGGCTGTCGACTTCGATGGTGATGTCCTAACAAGTGCGGTAGCGGATTTCAATGCACTTGCAATTCAGGCTGATGTCAGCAACACCGTTGACGTCCAGCGCGTCGTTGACGCCACTATCGATCAATTCGGTCAAATAGATATTTTGGTCAACAACGCCGGCATTCTCCGCGATGGTGTTCTGTGGAAGATGACCGATGAGGATTGGGATGCCGTCTTGGCAGTTCATGCCGGTGGCACTTTTAAATTCACACGTGCTTGCGTCCCACATTTCCGC
>JBIIOS010000210.1:0-2693 GCA_044336805.1 Candidatus Nanopelagicales bacterium | reverse complement strand
ACAGATTTTACCGATCCTTGAGAATTGGAAAACCTATTCACTCGCCTCACCACACACGGTCTTCACCGACCGACTCATTATTGGTAATCAGCGACCATCCCAACCGTGGGGTTTCCCGCTTTACACGGGTCAACAGGTCACCATTAATTTCACCCGGGAGATAACGGGCGAGCTCACGGTTCACCTGGGGACACTATGTGAACCAGGAATCGTAACCCTGCAAGTTGATAACACCGAGCACACTTTTTCTCGTGGCGAGATCATCAGCATCAATATAGGTGCCGGTGAAGCCGGTGAATCGGTGCGACTGAGTGTGAGTGCAACCGATGTTGGACCCAGCGACCAAGGATTTATCGGCTTAACGTCAATTACCGTTGAAGGGGAGAGTGCAATGGCTTCAGAACAATTCGAGAATTTTGCGGTAACAAAACTTGAGGCAGAAAATAAGGCGTTGCGCGCCGACCTCGTGCAACTACGCAGTGAACTTGATGACGCGCGTGCCGAGTTGGACCGTAAATCACAAAGCCTGTTGAGTCGCGCTTCGCGCAAGCTCAACAGGCCAAGTGAATGATTGGCAGTAAAGAACTACCTGTTAACGCCTTTTCCTTGGTGGAGCGGTTACCGTTACAACAAAGGTAACGGAAGCGGGCGTGTAAGCACTGCTACCCACACTTGCTGCCGTGACCGTGCAGGTACCGGCGCCAAGCCCGGTGATGACCGATCCATTAATGGAACATGGACCCGCTTCACTCAGGAGTACTGAACTTCCCGAGGCTGAGCTTGTGCTCAGTTGGGTGTTGGAACCTTGAGCGATCGAGATCGGGCGTCCCGGTCCCCACGTGCCACTAGGCGCCGATACTGAGATCACGTCAGCGGGGTTTGCTCCCAGGACGTTAATGGCTTGAGATACGGCTCCACTGGGTCCACCAGCCGCGGTGCTCGAGAACTGGGTTGTGATTGTTTGAATCCCCTGCTGGGTTGGAGTCCACTGAGTAGTAGCAACACCATTCACTAAAGGAATTGAACCACTGAGGTAGCCACCGTTGAGTTGGAATGCTGCTGAGCCAACCGTGGTGGTGGGGGTTACCAGTGCACTGATCACCGTTGGTTGACCAACCCGGAAGGAAGTAGGTACACGTAACTCAACAACACCGGCATTGGAAACGATCAATGAGTTGGCTGTTTCACTGGTGGAGGCCAAAGTTCCATTGGAACTGGGTGTGTAGGTGGCAATCAGTGGAAAGTAGCCGAGTACCTGTGGCGTCCAGTCAAAGGATGCGTAAGAATTCGCGCTTCCGGCGATCGGGGTGAGCTGCTGGGTACCAACCGGATTACCGAAGGCGGAAGCCAAATTGATGGTGCCTTGAGGTGCGTAGGTACCTGCCTCCGCACTCACAATTACAGAAACAAGGGTAACCGCATTTGAGGTTGCATTCGTTGGTGTAAACAAAGTGGTGGTGGTGGGCATTGCTGCGATATTGACCGTGGTGGTGCCGATCCCAATTGCGTTACCGAGACCGGAAATTGTCCAGGAACCGGCCAAACTGGGTGTCCAATTCATATATCCGTATCCATTTGAGCCGACAACAGTTTGTTGGCTGGTACCGGCGCTACCCAACGCGAAACCAATGGTGATCGGTTGACCTTTGAGAGAAGGCGCGGAAATCAAGATTTCTTGGGTCATCCCAACCATTCCGTTGGGGGTGGCCACAAAAGCTGCTGGAGCAGCGCTAGCGGGTGCGATTGCCGTGGCACCAGCGCCGAGTCCTAGACCCAGGGTCAGGGTTGCCGCGAGCAGGGTGCGTGCGGTCCGTGACTTGCGTGACTTGCGTGACTTGCGTGAGATTCTCATGAGTTACCTCCTGTTTAGAGCCCCAGAATACCCCGCGACCACTTGATATTCCGGCATTACTGGAGAGCAGACTGCCGGTCGTTACCATGAGGGCATGCATTTGACCGCTCACGATCACCTGTGTGAGATCAGGCGAGACCGCGGGAAAGGTGACGTGAGCGAGTGCTGAGCGACCTTTATTCACGCCGGGCCTTGATCTGGGCTTTCGCCAACCGTGATTTTGCCACCCGATACCGCTCCAGCGTGCTGGGTTGGGCCTGGTCACTCCTACAGCCGCTGGCGACCCTCTTAGTTTTCGCCGTGGTTTTCAGCGTGGTGTTTCGTATCGTTCCACCACCACTGGGAGCAGATCCCAGTCGAGGCAGTTATGCCGCATTTTTATTCACCGGTCTGGTTACGTGGAACCTTTTCAATTCACTCATTGTTTTATCGATGAGCCAGTTGAAATCAAATGGCGAACTGTTGCGCAAGGTGCAATTCCCCGGGTGGGCACCTATTTTCGGTGCATCGATTGTGCAACTTGTTCAGGTGCTCCTTGAACTCATTGTTCTTATTCTCATGTTCTTCTGGCAACGCAATGTTGGTTGGACGTGGATTCTTGCAATTCCAATCCTGATTGCCATGGCGTTATTCGCCCAAGGTATTGGCTTGATGCTCTCGATCCTTAACGCCCGTTTCGGCGATGTTCAATACATAGTGGTTGTGGTGCTCGGCGCGTTGTACTTCTTAACGCCGGTGATTTACCCGATGAGCATGGTCGAGGACACCGCGTCGAATTTAGTTGTCTTTATTCAAGCGAATCCGGTTGCGTGGTTTGTTCAAGCAATGCATGACGTGATGT
>JBIIOS010000010.1:0-26405 GCA_044336805.1 Candidatus Nanopelagicales bacterium | reverse complement strand
GCCACCGGGACCGCCGGGACCGCCGGGACCGCCGGGACCACTGGCACCACCAGGATCACTGGGTCCACCTGCGCCACCGGGTCGAGCTGGGCGATTCGTGAATCCACCGGGACCACCAGGTCCGCCGGGACCGCCGGGACGACCAGGTCCGCCGGGTCCGCCGGGACGACCTGGCCCGCCGGGACGCTGTGGCGCACGAGCAGAGGGCATCATGCCCGGATTAGGACGAGGTGCACCTACGACCCCACCCGGGCGAGGAGCAGCTGGTCGATCAGTGGCGGGTGAACCAAATGGGTTGTTACCCGGACGCGGTGCTGGCTTTGGCATGCCGGTACTTCCACCAAATGGATTGTTTCCGGGGCGGGGGCCTGCCGGTTTGGGGGTCGGGATTGGCGCGGCTGCCGGCGCATCCGTGGATATTTTCACAGTGGATGTTTCAACAGTGGATGTTTCAGGTGCGCTCGCCGTTGGCGACGATGGTGAAGGTGCCGCTTTTGCCGCGGGTACAGCCGCGGTTGCCGCGACTTCTGCAGCTCCTTCAACTGACTCTGGAGCTGAGGCCGCGGTCTTTTTGGCAACCTTTTTGGCGACCTTCTTGGCGGGCTTCGTTTCACCCTCAGGAACGGGGGGCAAAGCTTCTTTGAGCCTGCGAGCTACAGGGGCCTCGATAGTTGAGGAGGCAGAGCGAACAAACTCGCCCATGTCTTGGAGTTTGGCAAGGACAGCTTTGCTATCCATTCCCAGCTCTTTAGCGAGTTCATATACCCGGACTTTTGACACAACTCTCCTGTCTTGGCCCGGGCTTTACTTACCGGACCGTTACTGGGCGCCTAGCATTTTCATGCGGACACGCTCATGCGAAGGCCTTCATTGAGAAGCGCTCATCATTTTGTTCACGGTCAACCTCTTAGTGTCTTGATGGGACTGATCTTGGTCATAAACCGCAGGATGAGAGACGATGAACGTCGAAATCTGTGCTGAAGGCGACTTACTTCTGTGTCGCCAGCGTGCGCAGATCCACCCATGGTTCACTAACAGTGCGCCAATCTACCGTGCCGGGGATCCGGAGCGCCCCGCGGACCCGCCGTTGTCCCTTTTCAATGCATGACAGCGCCAGGTGAATGTAGGCACCGCGACCCGGAAGTGAGTTGTGCGAATCAACCGTGACGGCACTTAATTCCTCCTGCCAGACCACCCTGATCAACTTATTCTTGGTTGCAGTCTGACGGCAGCCGATACAGGTCCGCTGGGGCTCTTGGGTCAATTCCGAGCCTGCTTAAGCCTCGGGAGATGGGGTGGGTTGCCTGCTCACATCTTGTGAGGGAGCCGAATCACTTCGAATATCAATGCGCCAGCCGGTCAACCGGGCAGCTAAACGGGCATTCTGGCCCTCTCGGCCAATTGCGAGAGAGAGCTGATATTCGGGAACCAAAACCCTGGCACTTTTGAGTTCAGCGTCAACGATTGTCACCGAGGTGACCCGGGCTGGTGAGAGCGCTTGAGCAATCATCTCTGCTGGGTCGTCGCTGTGGTCAACAATGTCAATTTTCTCTCCACCCAATTCACTCATTATTTGTCGAACCCGCTGGCCCTGTGGACCAATACACGATCCTTTCGGGTTCACTTCGGGTTTGTTTGAGCGAACAGCGATCTTTGAACGGTGACCCGCCTCGCGGGCAATTGCAGTTATTTCAACGGTGCCGTCAGCGATCTCGGGTACTTCCAATGCGAATAGTTTGCGCACGAGGTCCGGGTGGCTGCGTGAAACCGTCACGACTGGACCTTTGAATCCTTTCCGGACTCCCGTAACTAGACATTTGATCCGGGCACCGTGTGGGTAACTTTCACCGGTTGCCTGTTCTTCTGGTGGGAGATTCGCTTCGATTTTCCCAATGTCAACTCTCACCATGCGCGGGTTTGTGTTTTGCTGAATCACCCCGGAAACCAAATCACCTTCGCGACCCGAAAATTCAACAAGTGTTGCTTCACCCTCTGCTTCACGCAAGCGGCCTAGTAGGACCTGACTGGCGGTGCTTGATGCCACCCGGCCAAAACCGTCGGGGGTGTCATCAAATTCTGGACTAAAACTGGCAACTTCTCCGGCCGCAATTGCCTCGGGAGATGTGAGCGCTTGTTGAGCCCAAACTGTTACGTGGCCACTCTTTCGATCGAGTTCCACACGCGCCTTTTCACATGAACCTTCTGTGCGGTGGTAGGCCACGAGTAACGCAGCCTCAATCGAATCAACCAGATGCTCTAGGGACATATTGCGTTCCCTAACAAGCGCCTTCAGTGCACTGATATCAATATCCATATCTACTCCTCACGGTTGAATTCAATTTGGATAACGGCTTTGTCCACCTCAGTGACGCTGAACGACACGGTGCTCTCATCGCTGTCTGTGCTTACTGTGCCAGTGACTTGATCACTGGCAACTTCGCGAACGCGTATTAACACGTCATCCCGGTCCCCGATGAAGGAGACATTCACTAGACGACTAATTGCCCGACGCCAATGGCGTACCTCGGTAAGTGGACGATCCGTACCGGGCGAGGACACTTCTAGAACGAAGGGATACTCCTCGAGCTCTTCAATAGAGTCGAGTTCTTCTGAGATTGCAAAACTGATTTGCGCGATTTCATCGAGGTCTATACCACCGTCTTTGTCAACAATGACCGTTAAAACTTCACGCCGACCCGCTTGCTTTATTGAGCAATCCTCAAGGTCGACACCCATGGAATTGCACACAGATTCCGCGGTTCCGCGTACTCGCCCGAGTGGTACTCCCATAGTTCTCACCGCGATTTCCAATTGTGGTTGGTCAGTTGTAGAACGAATCTTACATCAGAGCCTAGGGCCAGATATCCCATGCTAAACGGATAATGAGAATTGCCGTGATTCCTAGAAATACAATCCGTACGAATGGACTGCCCCTCCGAATGGCAGTTCGAGCCCCAAAGTAGGCGCCCCCCATATTGCACACCGCCATCACAATGCCCAGAGTCCATAAAATTGAGCCGGAGAATCCAAAAACCAGGAGCGCTGCCACATTTGTCCCCAGGTTCACTATTTTCGCGGTCGATGAAGCTGCGAGGAATGAATAGCCTAATAAGCTCACAAGCGCGATGAGAAGAAACGAGCCGGTTCCCGGTCCGAAAATTCCGTCATAGAATCCGATCGCTGATCCAACGCCTATCGCTGCGACGTAATGTAATCGAGTTCCACCCCAACGGATGTTGCTCACCGAGCCCATCAGTGGATTGACCAGAGTCCATATCCAAACAAGAACCAGAGCAACAAGAATTCCAATCCCGAAATACTCCGTAGGAATTGTGTGTGCAGTAGCTGCTCCTAACGCAGAAAATACGAATGCCACACTGGCCATCGGCAATGCAGTTGTCCAGTCAGGACTCAAATGTTTAACGTAAGTTCGAGCAGCGGTAGCCGTTCCAAAAATACTAGAAAATTTGTTGGTAGCCAGGGCGTTAACTTCGCTTCCCGTCGGAAGTGCAATAAACAACGCAGGCAATTGAAGGAGCCCACCGCCGCCACTCACTGCATCAACCCAGCCGGCAGCTCCCGCCGCAATGGCCAATAAAAGAACCGTCCATAGGGTTAGGTCGTGCATATCTGATGCACTGCAGAGACTGCATCTTGGATTGCAATGTCAACCCGGTCACCGCTCGCGCGATCTTTCACCTCAATGACACCGTTTTCCAAACCTTTTCCAACCACGACAATTGTGGGTACACCAATTAATTCCGAGTCATTGAACTTAACGCCAGGAGAAACGCCCACCCGGTCGTCAAAAATCACCCGGAGTCCCATCGAATCCCAGGCGGCAGCAAACTCTTCAGCCTTAGCGCTTGCTTCTTCCGACTTTCCAGCTGCAATCAGGTAAATGTCTGCCGGTGCAACTTCGCGCGGCCACACCAGACCCTTGTCGTCGTGGTGCGCTTCTGCAATTACAGCAACGGCGCGGGAAACTCCAATTCCATAAGAGCCCATGGTGACGGTTACGAGTTCGCCATTCTCGTCAAGCACTTTCAGCCCGAGGGCTTCTGCGTACTTGCGACCAAGTTGAAAAATATGACCTATCTCAATGCCACGAGCCAGACTTACCGTGCCACCGCATGAAGGACATGGATCACCATCAAATACTTCGGCAACATCAATAACCCCGTCAGATTCAAAATCACGACCAGCAACAAGGTCATATACGTGACTACCCTTTTCATTTGCGCCAGTGATCCAACGGGTCCCACGCACAACTCTTGGATCAGTGAGAAACTCAATTCCGCTTGTGGAATTCTTTCCGAGTACACCTGGCCCGATGTACCCCTTGACAAGTGACGGGTGTCGAGCAAAATCAGCTTCCTCAAATGGTCGGGCCACTCTCGGGTATAACGCAGCCTCAAGTCTGCGTGCCTCTATTTCTCTATTGCCAGGTAAGCCAATCGCCAGAGGCGTTTCGCTCTCATCTGCATTCGTCACAATGAGCAAGATGTTTTTTAACGTGTCAGCATCAGTCCATTCACGATCAGATCGAGCTAGATCAGCTCGATCATTGGATAACTTGACGAGTGAATCAATTGTTGGTGTGTCAGGAGTCTTCTCCACGTGCGATGCGGGTATATCGGTCTGCAAATTCACATTGGGATCAAAATTTGATTGTGAGACATGGAATGCCTCAACATTTGCTGCAAAGCCACAATCACACCGCACGTAAGTATCCTCACCGAATGCGTTGTTTGCGAGAAATTCTTCACTACGCGAGCCTCCCATCGCCCCAGCCATGGCGGAGACGATCACGTAATCGAGCTTGAGTCGATCAAAAGTGGAAATGTAGGCATCACGATGCTTTTTATAGGAAACATCCAAACCTGCGTCATCAATATCAAATGAATATGAATCCTTCATAACAAACTCTCGGCCTCGCAAAATTCCAGCACGGGGTCGAGCTTCATCGCGATACTTGGTTTGAATCTGATAAATCGATAGGGGAAGATCGCGATACGACGAGAATTCACCCTTTACCATCAACGTGAAGACTTCCTCGTGCGTTGGGCCTAAGAGGTAGTCATTGTCTTTCCGGTCTTTAAGTCGGAATAGGTTGTCACCGTACTCCGTCCAGCGGCCTGTCGTTTCATAAGGCTCGCGAGGGAGAAGCGCTGGGAAGTGTACTTCCTGAAAGCCCGCCTTATTCATTTCTTGGCGGACAATTTCTTCAACGTTGCGAAAAACTTGGTAACCGAGTGGTAGCCATGAAAAAATCCCTGGCGCAATCCTTCGGACATAACCGGCCCGAACAAGAAGTTTGTGACTGGGGACTTCGGCGTCGGCTGGATCCTCGCGCAATGTCCGCACAAAAAGAGTTGACATACGTTGAATCACAATTGCCTCGATTTCACTTGTTCAGCTATTTCAGATTTACAGCTGGAGCCTGCCCTTGACTGTAGAAGAATAGTGGGCAAAGAGACAGCTAATCCGGTGAGGCTAAAACAACACGGTTGCAAATGTTGCTATCTGCTTGAAACCCACGCTCTCATACGTCTTTCGAGCCGGAATATTGAAATCATTGACATAAAGGGACACCGTTTGTGCAATTGATGTCCGAATCTCAACGATTGCGGCGGCCAGCGCTGGAGCAGCCAAACCTTGTCCCCTCACACTGTGGTTAACCCACACGCCTTGGAGTTGCGCAATTTCATTGGTGGAAAACCCCACTTCTGCCTTGAAAAGAACACGCCCATTTTCGATGACTGCAAAGGCCATACCCGAATCAATGACTTCAGCAATTCTTCTCTTGTACTGAAATTCTCCACCATTTGCCACCGGGGATACGCCCACCTCTTCGGTGAACATGTCAACACACGCCGGGAATAGCAGATCTAGTTCACTGGCAACTACCCTTCGCACCCGGTTGTCTAGGGCGCACTCTGGATCACTGTCAATCTGCAAAAAAGGTTGGTTTTCCCTGACCTCGCGGGCTTTGCCCCAATAGGTTTCTATGGACTGCCATAAATCCAGAACCTGGTCTGATTCACCAAGTATCGAAGAACTTCGCCGCCCCGCACTAATAAGTTCGGCGGCAAATGCATTGCGTGCTGATGCATCTGTATTGACCGGCATGATGTTTGCCCCCACAAACAGCATGCTCTGAATATTTTCCCCTGTGAAAAATCCCCATAGTGCCCCGCCGAGTCGCCAATGATCCACGAGCGCGGCTTCGATTCGACTGATGACAAAACCATTAACCGATGGGTCCTTCCGCGCCAAGGCAAGGGCTTGCGGTAACTCTGCTGCAGTGATGTTTCGCACTACCCCGGGATGAAACCCTATTGTCCTTTCACGTGCGGTAATGGTCATGAAAATCCACTACGCCGTGACAACCGAAGGTTCGCCTTTAGTGTCCATTGATTCCGCTAATTTCATTGCTTCTTCGATCAAGGTTTCCACAATCTGAGACTCGGGAACGGTCTTGATCACTTCGCCTTTAACAAAAATTTGTCCTTTGCCATTGCCCGAAGCCACACCGAGGTCGGCTTCGCGTGCTTCACCTGGGCCATTGACAACGCAGCCCATCACTGCAACTCGAAGCGGCACATCAAGACCTTCAAGACCGGCTGCGACCTGCTCAGCAAGGGTGTAGACATCGACTTGGGCCCTGCCACACGATGGACAGGAGACAATTTCTAGACCTCGCTGGCGCAGATTCAAAGACTCAAGAATTCCGATGCCGACTTTGATTTCCTCAACTGGTGGAGCAGATAACGACACCCGAATAGTGTCACCGATTCCGCGGGAAAGTAGTCCGCCGAAGGCAACCGCTGACTTGATCGTGCCTTGGAAAGCCGGGCCTGCCTCTGTAACACCCAAGTGCAATGGATAGTCGCACTGTTCTGACAGCAGCATGTAGGCCTTCATCATGATCACCGGATCGTGATGTTTCACCGAGATTTTGATGTCGCCGAAGCCATGTTCTTCAAACAAGGACGCTTCCCATAGTGCGGACTCCACGAGAGCCTCCGGTGTTGCTTTGCCATATTTCTCCAAAAGCCGCGGATCTAGTGATCCCGCATTAACTCCAATACGGATCGGCGTCTTGGAGTCCAAGGCAGCTTTAGCAATTTCACTGACCTTGTCATCAAATTTCTTAATGTTTCCTGGATTGACCCGAACGCCAGCACAGCCAGCATCAATTGCGGCAAAGACATACTTTGGTTGAAAGTGGATATCGGCGATAACGGGAATTCCCGACTTTTTCGCTATCTGAGCCAGGGCGTCCGCATCGTCTTGGCTGGGTACAGCGACCCTGACTGCTTCACAGCCGGCAGCCGTCAACTCGGCAATTTGTTGCAGAGTGCTGTCAACATCGGCCGTGAGGGTCGTGCACATCGACTGCACACTGACGGGAGCGCCGCCACCTACGGCGAGTGGCTTCAGGTGATGCTTGAGTATCAACTGCCGGGTCTTGCGCCTAGGTTCGACAATCATTGGTGGAGGTGCGGGAAGGCCTAGGTCGATGCTCACTCCCCCATTATCGGCCCTAGAGGCTAACCAAGCGAGATGGGCTTGACCAAATCTGCCCAGATCACGATTACCCCCATTGCCACGAGTGCAATGGACACCACGTAAGCCACCGGAAGCAGACGGGCCGTGTCAACCGGTCCAGGATCCGGCTTGCCCCTAAATCGGGCCCATCTCCGCTTCGTTCCTTCATAGAGAGCTCCAGCCACATGTCCCCCATCAAGTGGCAGAACGGGGATTAAATTAAATAGAAAAAGAAAAAGATTTAACGATGCGGCAAGCCCAAGAAATGTTGCGACTTTTGAGGTGATGGGGGAATCCATGCTAGCAATCTCACCGCCTAGGCGACTTGCTCCAACGACTGAGACCGGTCCATCGATCGCTCTGTCTTCGCCACCAATCAACGTTTCAGTTACCAACTCGTAGAGTCGCACGGGCAACGAAATGAGTGCCTCCACCGATCGAACAGTGATGTCCCACATAAATGCCGGCACAGCCGTTATGGATTGACGCTCATATTCAAATGAAGGTCGCAAACCAAGAAAACCTACCGTTTGACTTTCACCCGTTTCCTGACCATTTTCGTCGTAGACCGGACGCGTTACTTCAGCGACCGCCAAAGGAAGTGACACTTGACCTTCCCCACGATTTACAACGACCGTGGTCTCAACATTTGGATTAACCAGTATCCAGTCGGTCACGCTTTCCCACGTGGTCGCACTCTGATTACCAACCGAAACTATTTCATCACCCGGTTGTAACCCTGCTTGTGCGGCGGGAGTAGTAACTGTTCCCTCCGGGCATGCTCCAGAAGGCAACGGTTCACCCGTCGGTTGAAGTACCGAAGGCGTACATGGCACAACGGCAGCCACGGTGAGAGATGGTTGCGGCAGGCCAATGCCGACCAAAACAATCGTGAACAAAAAGAATGCAAGGAAAAGGTTCATGACCGGCCCACCGAGCATGATGATCACTCGCTTGTGAACAGGTAACTTGTAAAACAGGCGATTCTCATCACCGGGACGAATTTCATCAAATGAAGCATTCCTCGCCTGCGCGATCAATGTTGCGAACCGGCCGGTTGACATGGAGCGGGACCGGCCTTCGGGATCACCTTTGGCTGGCGGAAGCATCCCAACCATCCTGATGTAGCCACCTAATGGAATTGCCTTAATCCCATAACGTGTCTCGCCGCGCACCGTTGACCAGATTGTCGGACCGAAACCCACCATGTAGTCAGGAACACGAAGCCCGAATTTCTTGGCGGGAACAAGATGGCCAACTTCATGCAAGGCAATTGAAAGGCCAATGAGCAGTGCGAAGAGAATAATTCCAACTACTTCCAGCATGTTCACTCCCTTTCCGAACCACTCACTTGTCTGGTCGTTGCCCGCGTGCCCAACTATCGGCAGCTAGGACGTCTTCCAGTGTAAGTGCGTTCCCTGACACGAAGCGACTACCCGGTTCTTGGTGGCTTGATCCGGCCAAATGTGAAAGCAAGACCCGTTCTATATGGGTAACAATTGAGGTGAAGGAGATCTCCCCGGCTAAAAAGGCGGCAACCGCACTTTCATTCGCCGCATTGAAAACAGCCGGGGCGGTACCACCGGCTTCCCCGGCAACCCTGGCGAGTGCAACTGCAGGGAAAACCACTTCGTCTAACGGCATGAACTCCCAGGTTGCGGCATTCTTCCAATCGCAAGCGGGAGCTGCATCAGCGACTCTGGACAACTCACGACCCGCTGACAAACCCCATGCAATCGGGATTCTCATATCCGGTGGACTTGCCTGTGCAATTGTTGAGCCGTCCACAAACTCCACCATTGAATGGACCACAGACTGTGGGTGAACGGTGACTTCAATGTTGGCGAAAGGAATATCAAATAACAGATGAGCCTCGATTACTTCCAAACCTTTATTCACCAAAGTTGCAGAATTAATGGTGACCAGTGGTCCCATCTTCCAGGTCGGGTGGGCAAGTGCATCGTCAATACTTACCTGCTCCAACTCTGATGCACTCTTGCCGCGAAAAGGACCGCCGCTGGCCGTAATAATCAGTTTACGAACTTCGGATCTTTTCCCTGCAAGTAAGCACTGCGCGATCGCCGAATGTTCCGAATCAACCGGAATAATCTGCCCGGGAAAAGATAAGTCCTTCACTAGGTCTCCCCCGATAATCAGGGATTCCTTATTCGCCAGTGCAAGCTTGTTACCTGCCGAAAGGGTTGCCAGCGTGGCTTTCAGTCCCGCCGCGCCGGCAATTGCATTGAGCACGATGTCCGCATCCATACGAGCCAACTGCTCTGGGGCATCGGGACCGATAACGAATTCAGGAAGTCGATGCTCTCCATGGGAGAATCCACGCTCCTGGGCGCCGGCAAATAAATGCATCTGTACGTCTTGGGCGCAGGTGCCCAAAGTCACCCCAATGACTTCCACATTAAATTCGAGAGCCGCTTGTGCCAGAGCTTGAGCATTCGCACCCGTTGCGCACAATCCGACGACCGTGAATCGATCTGGGTTCCGGGCAATGATCTCCAGAGCCTGGACCCCAATTGAACCGGTGCTGCCGAGAATCACGACTCGAATAGGTCCGGTGCGGGGCTGGCTCACAACTACAGTTTAGAAGGTCAGCAATCTCGCGAGCACCGATTCACCCCTATGCTGGGTTCACGTGCCGATAACAACCACTCATCAGAGGAACATTCATGACAATTGCTGCCGAGCGAGTCATTAACGGAGTAATTCAAGAGCGTAATTTGATCACTGAATTGCCCGGTCCACGTTCACTTGCCCTATTGGCTCGAAAAGAAAATGCGGTCTCTTCGGGTGTGGGTATTGGTCTTCCCGTCTTTATCACCAAGGCCGGCGGTGGAATTCTTGTTGACGCAGACGGCAATTCGCTCATCGATATGGGCTCGGGTATAGCAGTGACCACCGTTGGTAACGCAAATCCCGAAGTCGCTAGTCGAGTCGCAGCACAGGTTGCCAACTTCACGCATACCTGCTTCATGGTCACTCCCTATGAAGGTTACGTCGAAGTCTGTGAAGTCCTCAACCGGCTCACCCCCGGGGATCATGAAAAGCGAAGTGCATTGTTTAACTCCGGAGCCGAAGCAGTTGAGAATGCCGTCAAAATTGCACGTGCGTTCACGGGTCGGCAAGCTGTTGTTGTTGTTGAACATGGCTACCACGGACGCACCAATCTCACGATGGGCATGACAGCAAAAAACATGCCTTATAAGCACTCATTTGGCCCATTCGCCCCTGAAATTTATCGGGTCCCCGTCTCAAATCCCTTTCACGATGGTCCCCATGGTGGCGCAGAAGTTGCTGCATGGGCTATTTCGCGCATGGAAAAAGAAATTGGCGCTGCAAATATCGCCGCAATTGTCATTGAACCAATCTTGGGTGAAGGTGGCTTTATCGTCCCGGCACCCGGATACTTCAGAGCGATGGCTGATTACGCACAGGCCAATGGAATAGTTTTTGTTGCAGACGAAATCCAGTCCGGATTCGCTCGCACGGGCGATTGGTTTGCCAGTGAATTCGAAGGTGTTGTTCCCGACTTAATTACCACTGCGAAGGGAATTGCTGGCGGAATGCCGCTAGCTGCTGTTACCGGACGCGCCGAAATAATGGACTCGGTGCATGCGGGTGGCTTGGGTGGTACCTATGGCGGAAATCCTGTTGCCTGCGCCGCAGCCCTTGGCTCCATGGCATGGATGCAAGATCATGATGCCCGTCAAATCGCTAAAGATATTGAAGCGATCATGTTGCCACGTCTGGTCGAAATGCAGATTAATCATCCGACTATTGGTGATATTCGTGGTCGAGGCGCAATGATTGCTATCGAACTCGTAAAGCCTGGCACGCTGGAACCCGATGCAGCCAGAACCGCCGCGCTCAACAAGTACTGCCACCAGCACGGGGTAGTGACGCTTACGGCGGGCACCTACGGCAACGTATTTAGATTTCTTCCACCATTAACGATTCCGGTCCCACTGTTAGAAGAAGCATTAGGAATTCTTGAAGCAGCATTTGAAGCAACGGCCTGACCGGAGACTTTTACCTACTCCCCCGGAATCCGACCATGAAGTAGGGGCTGTGCAGGATCCCAAGTGGTCCCATCCTTTTGATCCTTGCGGCGTCGAGCAATGGCACTGAGGGCCTCCAACACGACACGGTTACCCAGCAGCGCTGTAATATCAGCGTGGTCAAATGGTGGAGATACTTCAACAATGTCCATGCCGACAACTGGAAGTTCGTAACAAATCCTGCGAACCGCGTCGAGTAATTCTCGGGCACTCAGACCGCCCGGCTCCGGCGTACCGGTCCCCGGAGCATGTCCTGGGTCGCACACATCAATGTCGACACTGAGGAAAATTCCATCACAATCATCCATTGCGATTTCGCACGCCTGTGTCAGACACTCATTAAGACCGCGAGAGACAATTTCGCTCATCTCATAGGAGCGCATTCCTTGTTCGGCCATCCAGCCGAGCGTTTCTGGTTCGGGCCAATAGCCTCGCAATCCAATTTGCATGAATCGGTCGCCACGAACTGCCCCGGATTCAATTAACCTGCGCATCGGTTGACCGTGGCCTATCAGTGAACCGAAAGAGATGTCACCTGTGTCAGCGTGGGCATCAAAATGAATGACCCCAATTCTTCCCCATCCATGCGCGCGCGCCACACCCGTTGCATCGGGCCAAGTGATCGTGTGGTCACCGCCGAGCACAATGGGAATCGCTCCAGAACGTGCAATTTTCTCAATTTCGACTTCAAGGTCAGCACATGAACGGGCGGCGTCACCGCTGTACAACTCGACATCGCCGGCATCAACAACTTTTAAATCCTTCAAACCGTCAACCCGCATTGCAAGTGATGGCCTGCTGCCGTCGTGCTCCAAATAACAGGCTGCCCGTAGCGCCTGCGGCCCAAAGCGTGCACCCGCCCGGTAAGACGTTCCGCCATCAAAGGGTGCGCCAACGATCACAACATCAGCGTCGGCAAAGCTGGAGCGCTCATTAAGATCGCATTCGGGAACACCTAAAAAGGTGTAATTGGGACCAAACTGACTGCCGTATCTCGCCATGTTCTCACCCTACTCTCAGGAGTCGAAACCTAGGCCGAGTGAGTCGAGCAGACGCAGCCACACATTGCGTTTTCCATTTTCTTGATCTGCCTTCTGCAATGACTTTATGGTCCACGCAATTACCCAACGACGAAAAGGCTCTGGCGGAAATGGAAACGGCTTTGTCTTTACCATACGCAATTGAGTTCTCGGTGTTTTCCGCCTCTGCAAAAGATCCAGGGACGTGAGCGCGGCAAAACGTGATGCTCCCACACCGAGCCCAGTAAATCCGGCAACGTAAACAGTTTTGCCCCCGTGCGCTTTGCCCCAGAAGGCACTGAATCGTGAGGAGGTATCAATCGCACCTCCCCAACCATGAGTGAAACTAACGTCGGCGAGCTGTGGGAAGATCTGCACAAAGTGATCTGCTAGTCGAGCGAAGGAGTCAAGGTCGGTATCAAACTCGGGTTTAACGCCGGCTTTACCATGGTAGAGCGCGTCGTAGCCCCCAAATAAAATGCGATCATCTTCGGTGATCCGGTAGTAGTGAAATTGATTACCACTATCAGCCACTCCCTCGCGATCCAGCCACCCAATGGACGCCCGTTGTGCACCACTGAGTGGTTCAGTCACCAGAACGTAGTCATAAACCGGTACCACTAGATGCTTGATTCTTTTCAGTAAAGGTGGATAGGCATTCGTTGCCAGAACAATCAACCGCCCATTAACACTATGAACACCCACCTTGATTCGAACAAACTTCCCCAAGTCCTGCAACTCATCAACTTCTGAGTGTTCAAAAATTTCTACGCCCAAGCGTTCAAGTTCTCGGGCTAACCCCCAGGCCAACCGTGCCGGGTCCACGATCGCGACATCGGGGTTAAACAGTGCCCCATGGTAAATCGGTGAATTAACGCGAACTCGAGTTTGTTCAGCCGTCAAATATTGAGATGCCACCCCTAATCCGCTCATCTCTGCATGAACCTGTTTCAAGACTTTTACTTGATAATCCTCGGTAGCGACATCGAATTCACCGGAGACAAGCCAATCGCACTCAATATCCAATTCGTTTATTCGATGACCGATCTCCTTGAGATTCTCTGCTCCCAAACGAAGTAGTTCTGGCATTTCCTCCGGCCAACGTGAAAGGCCATTCATGAAACCGTGGGTCAAGGTGGCAGAAACAAAACCACCATTCCTGCCGGTGGCTCCGCCCGCAATACGGTCGCCTTCGAGAACAACAATCTTCCAATGCGGATTCTCGATAGCCGCCTCCAAGGCTGACCATAGGCCGGTAAAGCCCGCTCCAACTACAACAAGGTCGGCTTCAATATCTTGATTTACGGGCGGCTTCGCGCTCGGTCGCTGAGGGTTATCCAGCCAGAAACTTTCATGCCGAAGTGACTGCGTCTTGGCGTAACCGTTTCGTGAGGGTATTGCAGTAAACACGTGGGATCCTTACGTTGAAGTTAACGTAACGAGCCAGACCGGGCGCCTGACCTTCCCACCAATCCCTTCCCTACAAAAAGAGTCTTGCCAATTAACTTTATGACCTGCTGTGAGTTTAGTTTAACTCTTGGGAAGAAACGCGTCAATATTTATCGTGTTTTGCGAGATGTCGTTTTCCAATGCTTTACGCCTGCGGCTCGCCACAAAGTGGCTGAGTAGAACTATTAACAAAGCGATCACAAACACAAGGGTCGCCAAAGCATTGACCTGCACGGGGATCCCTCGCTGAGCTGCCCCCCAGATATAAATCGGGAACGTTACTACCGTACCTGCGTTGAAGAAACTAATAATGAAATCATCGAATGAGAGCGAGAAGCCCAGTAGCGCAGCGCCGGCTATGCCAGGGGCCACGAGCGGGAGGGTGACATAACGAAATGTAGCCCGGGGTCCCGCATAGAGGTCCCGGGCCGCTTCCTCAAGCCGTGGGTCCATGCCCTGTAAACGAGCCTTCACTGTTACCACAACGAAAGAAATTGTGAACATGATGTGCGCAATAATGATGGTGAGTTCACCCAGCGGGAAACGCAAGTTGAGGAATAAAGCAAGAAGGCTAGCTCCCATGACTACTTCTGGTGTGGTCATGGGCAGAAAAATAAGGAGATTCGTGGATGAACGTCCGCGGAACCGGTACCGAACGAGGGCGAACGCAATCATAGTTCCCAACACGGTAGCGATCAGAGTCGAAATGATGCCAATCCGAATGCTGATCATGAAGGAATCGCAAACCCCCGGCACGCCACAAATATTGGTCCAACCATCCAATGAAAACTTGTTCCAACTGGTGTTGTATTTACCTTCAGGTTTATTGAAACTCAACACAGCTACGACAGCAATTGGTACGAACAAATAAACCAAAACCATGACTGCAACAACACCGAGTAAGTGACGACGGATCCAGCGCATTAAACCAAATCCTCCGTTCCGGCTCTACGAATATAGGTGAATACCAACACCAAAATCGACGCCATCAGTACAAACGAAAGAGCACTCGCCGTGGGGTAATCGCGGAACTCAATGAAGTTGGTTTGGATTACGTTACCGATCATGCGGTTTTGGGTAGAGCCCAATAATTCAGCGTTGATGTAGTCACCCGTTGCGGGAATAAAAGTCAACAAAGTTCCGGCAACCACTCCTGGCAGAGAAAGCGGCCAGGTAACTTTGCGGAATGTTGTAAATGCGGAGGCGTAGAGGTCATTGGACGCCTCGATCAAGCGTGGATCAATTTTTTCAAGAGCCGCGTACAAGGGCAGGATCATAAATGGCAAAAAGTTGTAGGTGAGTCCGGCTACGACGGCAATTCCCGTGTTAAGAATTCGATCATCGGGTAACAAATGCAAAAAATTAAAAAATGATGTGATGAACCCTTCGTCAGCAAGGATTGTTTTCCAGGCGTAGGTTCGCAGTAGGAAAGACGCAAATGAGGGCGCGATAACAAGTACCAGCATGAGTGCACGCCAACGACCGGCCTTGAAAGCAATGAAATAGGCCAGTGGGTAGGCAATGAGTAACGCGAACCCAGTGGCAATTCCAGCATAAACAAATGAACGAAGGAATTGCGGCCAGTATTCCAACAATGCATCCGAGTAGTTACTAACTTGAAAAGCTGGAACGTACTGTCCCGATTGTCCCTCAACCGGGGCCTGCAAACTGGTCAAGAACAACGTAACAAAGGGAATAGCAAAAAAGATGGCTAACCAAGTCATGCCAGGAAGCAATAGAAAATAACCAGTTCGAGACTTTCTCTGAGCAACCACAACACCCGTGGCTTTTGTTGAAGGGAGGACCGCAGCCACGTTTAGGCTCCTGCTGCCATCGCTTGCGCCGTGGTTGCCAGCAGAGTTTCCCCACCGGCAAGCCCAAAAGTGTGTTCGGGTGCCCAGTGGACCACAACTGGATCTCCCACACTGGACCGGTCTCCAACGATCACATTCTGCTCAAATACCGTGATGTTTTGGGCCCACGGCAGCGTGATCACATATTGAGTTGACACGCCCGCATAGGAAACGTCAACAACTGTACCTTCAAGGGTGTTGTTGCCTACCGGAATTTTCTCACGATCATGCAGATCGAGAACGGTCATTTTCTCGGGACGGATGCCGACAATTATTTCATCACCCGTAGCTGAGTTGCGTTGTGCTGGAACCAAGAACTTAGTTCCATTGGCCATCACTTCCAGCATGTGTGAATCACTCTTCATGCGAGTGCCTGCAAATAAATTCGACTGTCCCAAAAAGTTTGCAACGAAAACCGTCTTCGGTAATTCATATATCGAAGCCGGGTCACCAAGTTGCTCAATCCGACCTGCGTTCATGACGGCGATCGTGTCCGCCATCGTCATGGCTTCTTCTTGATCATGGGTCACGTGAACAAATGTTGTGCCCACTTCGGTTTGAATCCGCTTCAACTCAATTTGCATCTGTCGGCGCAACTTGAGGTCCAGAGCACCCAAAGGTTCATCGAGGAGAAGGACATCGGGTTCATTAATGAGAGCTCGCGCAACTGCAACGCGTTGTTGTTGTCCACCGGAGAGTTGTGTTGGTTTGCGTCGTGCCATGGGAGATAGTTCGACGAGTTCCAACATGGCGTTCACGGCAGGCTCAACGTCTTTGACACCGCGACGACGTAATCCGAAGGCCACATTTTCGAAAATATCCAGATGCGGGAATAGGGCGTATGACTGGAAAACTGTATTAACCGGTCGTTGAAAAGCGCGTAGCGAAGTAATGTCGTTTTCACCGATCAAGATCCGACCTGATGTTGGATCTTCTAGCCCGGCAACCATGCGTAACGTGGTGGTTTTGCCACACCCCGATGCACCCAAAAGTGCAAAGAATGATCCCGCCGGGATGGTCAGCGTGAGGTCGTCAACGGCAGCTACTTCACCGAACATTTTGGTGAGATTTGTTAGATGCAGATCCTCTACATTGCGTTCCCGACCGTGAACCATTCGACGCCCCTCATTTACAGTGAAAATTTACTAAGTTTCGAGGGGATCGAAAGTTCTCGATCCCCTCGAATAAAGCTAGTTTCCGGTTGCCTTTTGGAATAGACGTTCATATGCCTCGTTTTGCTCGGTCGTAAGCTCCATGAAAACGTACGTCGAATCAAGCACCGCAGCCGATGGGAAGATCCATTCACTTGTTGCCAACGCTGGATTAATCTTTTCCATGGCGGCCTGCGCGCCCTCTACCGGACACAGGTAGCTCACCCAAGCAGCAACCTGAGCTGCCACTTCTGGGTCGTAGTAGTAGTTCATGACCTTCTCAGCGTTCTTCTTATGTTGGGCCAGAGATGGAATCAACATATTGTCAGTCCACAAAGTGCCACCGCTCTCTGGCAAACTAAATCCAAAGTCTTCACCGAGTGCGATCACGTCACCAGACCAACCAATAACTGCGATGACATCACGGCTATCCATGGCCGCTATGTAGTCATTGCCAGTCACCTGTCGGATTTGACCGCTGTCCACCTGCTTGGTTAAGGCCTCAATCGCTTCTTCGAATTGGGCGTCCGTGAATTCTGAAGGGTTGTAGCCCAACCAAGCGAGGATGCAGCCCATGGTGTCCCGCATTTCCGAGAGAACCGTGATTCTTCCCTTTAATGCAGGGTCAAAGAGTTCATCAAGGGAGGTCAGAGATTCTTTACCCGTGGCCGCCTTTAAATCAGGAATGTTGTAGCCCAGCCCGGCAAAGCCGGATTGCCACGGCAGGGAATAACTGCGATCAATGTCGAATTCAACGGCAGAAAGTCGAGGGATCAGATTCACTGAATTGGGGATGGCCGCTTTGTCCAATTTTTGGGCGTAGCCACTTTGGATCCACTGTGCGGCCATCCAGTCGGTGAGGACAACAATGTCTCGGCCGATATCTTGGCCCTGTTCAAGTTGGGTCCGTACCTTGGCAAAAAACTCATTATTGTCATTCACGTCTTCGGTGTAAGTGACATCGATTCCGGTCGAAGACATAAACTCTTCAAGGGTTGGGTAAGTACCGGTTTCCTCATTGATATCCATATATGAGGGCCAGTTGGACCAATTAAGCTTCATTTCTGTATCGGATAGGTCCTCGGCGGCCGAAGCTTGCGTGGATCCCCCAGAACTCGTTCCGCAGGCGGTCGCCAGCATTGCCGCTCCACCGATCCCGGCCACTTGGAGCAACCGGCGGCGTGAAACCGACGATCGCATTCCTTTGGCGATAGTTGCAATTTCCTCTGGACGGTGTGAATTCATGAGATTCCTTTCCCGACGGTACCTTCAATTTGCGTTACAAGAAGTGTATCTTGATTCAGCTCGGGTATACCTCGTCTTGACGCAATTGTGTCAAAACTTTATCGGCGATCGCGACACTGATATCTACTCCGGGCACATCACATTTCTGTAACGAGGTGGCGATGTTTTGCATGCAAGAGGGTAAGTCAATAAACTAAATTACATAGAAATTCATTCCAATCCTGACCTGTTAGATCCCATTGAAATGGAGTTGTAAATGAGCGTTGTCCGTGCTGCTTTGGTTCAAACTGACTGGACCGGCGACAAAGAGTCCATGATTGTCAAGCACGAGCAGTACGCCCGAGAGGCGGCCGCGGCCGGTGTGAAAGTCATCTGTTTCCAAGAGCTCTTTTATGGCCCCTACTTCTGCCAGGTTCAAGATGCCGAATTTTACGCATACGCTGAGGCCATCCCCGGTCCCATCACAGAGCGCTTTCAAGCACTGGCGCGTGAACTCGAGATGGTCATGGTGCTGCCAATGTATGAAGACGCGGGACCAGGCTTCCTGTACAACACTGCGGCTGTCATTGATGCCGATGGAAGCTATTTGGGCAAATACCGCAAACAGCACATTCCACATGTCAAGGGTTTTTGGGAGAAGTTCTACTTCCGCCCAGGAAATGGTGGCTACCCAGTTTTTGACACCGCAGTAGGAAAAATTGGGGTCTATATCTGTTACGACCGCCACTTCCCTGAGGGCTGGAGGGCACTGGGCCTCAATGGTGCTCTCATCGTCTTTAACCCTTCAGCCACGTCCCGTGGATTGTCCGAGTACCTCTGGAGCATTGAACAACCGGCCGCGGCCGTTGCCAACGAGTACTACGTCGGGGCCATTAACCGCGTGGGCATCGAAGATCTGGGAGATGACGACTTTTACGGTCAGTCATATTTTGTCGATCCAGAGGGCAGTTACGTGGGGGCGAAAGGTGACCCATTTAAGTCCGAACTCGTCATTCGCGACCTTGATCTGGAATTGATTAACACGATTCGCACCCGGTGGCCGTTTTATCGGGATCGCCGCCCCGATGCCTACCAAGATCTCCTCCGCCCATAACCACCGATTCTGATTGAAGGAGTTGTCGTGACAATTTTGATTAAGAATGGCCAAGTAGTTTCTCCGCAGGGAGCCATTGCTGCTGATGTTTTGGTCGATGGAGAAAAAATCGTAGCCGTCTTCTCACCCGGCGATACGTCTTTGGGGAACGAGCTAGCCTCCAGCGCCGACACTGTGATTGATGCTGCCGGGAAATACGTAATCCCCGGTGGCGTTGACGCACATACCCATATGGAATTGCCCTTCGGTGGAACTGAGGCTTCCGACACATTCGACACGGGGACACTTGCCGCCGCATGGGGTGGCACCACCACAATCATCGACTTTGCCGTACAGAAAACTGGCGAGAGGGTCCAAGACTGCCTCGCCGCCTGGCATGAGAAGGCCAATGGAAATACACACATTGACTACGCTTTCCACCAGATTCTGGGCGGGATAGATGACGACTCGCTCAAGGCAATGGATGAACTGGTAAATGAAGGTATAACGAGTTTTAAGTTGTTTATGGCCTACCCGGGCGTCTATTACAGTGATGACGGCCAAATTTTGCGGGCAATGCAAGCCGCTTCCAACAACGGCAGCATGATCATGATGCACGCAGAAAACGGCATAGCAATCGACGTTTTGGTTGCCCAAGCTTTGGCCGAGGGAAAGACCGACCCCAAGTATCACTCCCTCACCCGGCCGTGGGAGACCGAGGCTGAAGCGACAAATCGGGCCATCATGCTCTCCCGAATCACTGGCGCACCGCTGTACATCGTTCACATGTCGGCTAAACAGGCTGTACAAGTTTTACAGGCGGCCAAAAACGATGGCCTCAACGTATTTGGCGAAACCTGCCCGCAGTACCTGTACCTCTCACTTGAAGAGCAGCTTTCACAACCAGGATTCGAAGGGGCCAAATGGGTGTGCTCTACTCCCCTTCGTTCAAAGGCTGAGGGCCACCAAGAGGAGCTGTGGAAGTACCTCCGAACAAATGACCTCTCAATTGTGAGCACCGACCATTGCCCATTTTGTTTCAAAGAGCAAAAGGAATTAGGGCTGGGCAACTTTGCAGCCATCCCCAATGGAATTGGCTCCGTCGAACACCGGCTAGACCTGCTCTATCAGGGTGTTGTCAACGGCCATATTTCACTTGCACGCTGGGTGGAAATCTGCTCGACAACTCCAGCTCGCATGTTTGGGCTCTACCCACAAAAAGGCGTGATTGCCCCCGGTTCAGATGCCGACATTGTGATCTACAATCCCGCGGGCCGAACTGAAATCGGATTCCATAAGACGCACCACATGAACATGGACCACTCAGCTTGGGAAGGGTTCAATATTGATGGTCACGTTGACACCGTCATTTCACGAGGCATGGTCGTTGTAGACAACAACACTTATCTTGGGCACAAGGGCCACGGTAAGTTCCTAAAGCGGGGGCTCAGCCAGTACCTGCTTTAACCCCCGATATCTGTTCCACACATGCCACATGAGAATCAAGGAGAAGTAAATGCGGACTATTCCCCATTGGATTAACGGCCAGGAAGTTGTCCCGGCCTCAGGTAATTTCGGACCAGTATTTGATCCATCAACGGGGGAACAGCAGGCACAGGTAGGTCTGGCCAGCACTGCCGAGATGGACGCGGCAATTGCAATAGCAAAGGCGGCTTTTCCCGCATGGCGCTCCGCATCCCTCTCCCGCAAGTCGGAAATTTTGTTTCGTTTCCGAGAATTAGTGGTAGCGAATCGTGATGAAATCGCGCGCCTTGTCTCTATCGAGCATGGCAAGGTTCCCAGCGATGCAGCCGGTGAACTGGCACGCGGAATTGAAAATATTGAGTTCTCTTGCGGGATACCAACGCACATGAAGGGTGGTTTCAGCGAGCAAGTTTCCGGTGGTGTTGACGTTTACTCAATCAAGCAGCCTCTCGGTGTCGTTGCCGGTATTACCCCTTTCAACTTTCCAGCGATGGTTCCGCTCTGGATGTTCACGAATGCGATTGCTACGGGAAATACATTTATTCTTAAGCCGAGTGAAAAAGATCCATCGGTAACAGTCTTGATGGCGAAGTTGCTTAAAGAAGCAGGTTTACCCGATGGAGTGTTCAACATCGTTCACGGAGACAAAGTTGCGGTTGATGCAATTCTTAACCACCCCGATATCGCTGCTGTGAGTTTTGTCGGTTCAACCCCAATCGCCAAATACATTTACGCAACGGGAACGGCCAACGGAAAGCGCGTTCAAGCGCTTGGCGGAGCAAAGAATCATATGGTTGTGCTACCCGATGCTGACATCAACATGGCAGCCGATGCATCCGTGAGTGCCGGCTTCGGCTCGGCTGGTGAACGTTGCATGGCAATCTCCGTTGTGGTTGCTGTTGGCGATGTTGCTGATCCCCTGATTGAGGCGATTTCTGCGCGCATCCCAGCCTTGAAAGTGGGGCCTGGTACCGATCCTGCCAACGAGATGGGGCCACTTATCACCGGCGAACACCGTGACAAAGTTGCTTCCTATATCGCTGGCGCTGCCGCAGAGGGCGCGACCGTGATTGTCGATGGTCGTGAAGGATCACTACCCGACAAGGGCTACTTCCTGAATCCATCTCTCATTGATCATGTTCGACCAGGCATGAAGGTATACGACGAAGAAATTTTCGGTCCAGTCCTTTCCGTCATTCGTGTCAAAACATATGAAGAAGCCGTCACGTTAATCAACGACCACCAATATGGAAATGGAACAGCAATTTTCACCCGCGATGGTGGAGCGGCGCGCCAATTCCAATTCGATATTCAAGTTGGAATGGTCGGCATTAACGTTCCTATCCCTGTACCTGTGGGCTACTACAGTTTTGGTGGCTGGAAGTCTTCAATCTTCGGTGATGCCAATATTTATGGACCTGCCGGAATCGAGTTTTACACTCACACGAAGACCGTCACTTCACGATGGCCAGACCCTTCCACCAGTTCTGTTGATCTGGGATTCCCCCAGACTCGCTAATGCTCTCGAAAACTATTCGCTACTGAAAGGTTGAAGTCATGGATTTTGGTGTAGTTATGCAGTGCACTCCCCCGGCCGCACGGGTTGTTGATCTTGCCCGCAAGGCAGAAACATATGGGTTCAAGTACGTATGGACTTTCGACTCACACATTTTGTGGGAAGAGCCGTACGTTATTTACAGCAAGATTCTTAACGAAACCCGAAATGTAATCATCGGCCCGATGGTGACAAATCCGGCCACTCGTGACATCACCGTCACGGCCTCGGTCTTTGCAACATTGAATGAAATGTATGGAAACCGAACCGTGATCGGAATTGGCCGGGGTGACTCCGCCGTTCGAGTGACCAACGGCAAGCCAGTAACTGTTGCAGAACTTCGAGACTCTGTTGTGAATCTCAAAGCTCTGGTTAATGGTGAATCCGTCAACTACCACGGCAATGACGTTCGTCTTCCCTGGGCAGCAGAAAGCCGCACCCCGGTGTGGGTAGCGGCCTACGGCCCCAAGGTACTTGCTTTGACCGGTGAGGTTGGCGACGGATTCATCCTGCAACTTGCAGACCCGGCCATCGCTGAGTGGACGATTAAAGCCGTTAAAGATGCAGCCAAGGCAGCCGGACGCGACCCAGACGCGGTGAAGATTTGCGTAGCTGCCCCTGCCTATGTCACCGAGGACATTGCCCACGCCCGTGATCAACTCCGTTGGTTCGGTGGAATGGTAGGTAACCACGTAGCTGACATTGTTGACCGCTACGGACACGCTGAGGAAGGTGGTGGAGAAGGTGGTGGCGCAGTGCCGCAGGCCCTCACCGACTACATCAAGGGCAGAAAGGGTTACGACTACAACGATCACGGTCAGGCGGGAAACACACATGCTGATTTTGTCCCCGACGAAATCATCGATCGTTTCTGCATAATTGGACCACCCGAGGAGCAGATCCGGCGCCTCGAAGAACTGAAATCACTCGGTGTTGACCAGTTCGCCCTCTACCTGCAGCATGACGACAAAGATCACACATTGGCCGAATACGGTGAAAAAGTGATTCCTGCCGTCTCAGTGAAGCTCAAAGCCAAAGAGTAAGCATGGCCGCAACTCGTGATCGTGTTTCCAGGGGATTCGTTTCATTTTTGTGGGCTCTCGCCGGCATTGTTCTCATTGCAATAATGTGGGAGCTCACAAAACTCTTGGGCACCGTAATCGAACTGCCTTTTAATTCATCTGATCAGGCCATGCCCCACATTTGGACCATGTTCTCGGCCTTTTCCATGCCTGAGGTAAGAGGATCGGAGACAACAGTTTTCCAAGCGGTCCTCTCCGCTGCCACGTACTCTCTATTGCTTGCGCTCGGTGGATTTGTGGTTGGTGTCTCTGTTGGTCTGCTTCTCGCGATAATCATGCAACGATTTTTTTTCCTTGAGCGGGGACTGCTGCCATTCGTAATCGCTTCACAGACCGTCCCCCTGATTGCACTTGCTCCCTTGATTGTCGGGATTGGAAATCAAATAAGTTTCGGGCCCATTCAATGGTCAACTACATATTCCGTGATGTTTATTGCTGCGTACCTCGCTTTTTTCCCTCTTTCCATTGGTGCACTGCGCGGATTACAAGCGCCCAGTGCTACCTCGCTCGAATTGATGCGTTCATACGCGGCGTCAAACAACAAAGTTCTTTGGAAATTACGCTTCCCAGCCAGTGTCCCTTATCTCGTCCCCGCCCTGAAAGTTTCAGCCGCGGCAGCCGTGGTCGGCACAGTTGTTGCTGAGATCTCGACAGGTGTGAGAGGTGGAATTGGGCGACTCATGGTCGAATACGCCCGCGAAGCCTCCGCACAGCCGGCAAAAGTTTATGTGGCAGTTTTTGGCGCGATTGTGTTAGGGCTTGTCGTTACAGCCGCCATTACCGCAGTTGATGTTTTACTCACCCGAAATCTTCCTAAGAAAGGTCTCGCATGACAACAGCCGCCGAAACAGGTCAAAATACGGGAAGTGCACTGGCGATCTCTAAGGTGTCAAAAGTATTCAATAAGGGCAACGACAACGAAGTCACTGCACTCTCTGACGTAAATCTCGATGTTCATACCGGTGAATTCATATCACTCATTGGCCCCTCGGGTTGTGGAAAAAGCACGCTGTTACGCGTTATTGGAGACCTCACGGGATTTGACTCGGGAAGTGTTCAAGTGTCCGGGAAGTCACCGGCCGATGCTCGCAAGGAACGTCTCTACGGTATTGCTTTCCAGCAAGCCGCACTTTTTGACTGGCGTACCGTGAGCAGAAATATAGAACTCCCCCTCGAACTTGCCGGGTGGGACAAAGCAAAGCGTGAGGCACGATCCGCAGAACTCCTCGACATGGTGCAGCTTTCTGAATTTGGTAACCACCGTCCCTGGGAACTCTCCGGCGGCATGCAACAACGTGTTGCGATCGCTCGATCTTTAGCGGTAGACCCGCCGCTACTTCTCATGGATGAACCTTTTGGTGCCCTCGATGAGATGACTCGCGAACGCATGCAAAATGAGCTTCTACGTATCCGCATGGACACGGGCAAAACAATTATTTTTGTCACGCACTCAATCCCAGAGGCGGTGTATCTCTCCGATCGAGTGGTCGTAATGTCACCGCGACCAGGTCGAATCACCGCAGAAATAAATGTCGATCTTGGGCAACGAAGTGAAACAACTCGCGAGTCAGATCACTTCTTCCATTGCGTAACCTCCGTGCGCGAGGCGCTAAGACTCCACGACACATCAGGCACTTTCACATCCTCGCACCGAGGTGAAGTCTGATGAATTCGAAGCTGAGTTATCTGTGGCCACCTATTTTGGTTGCGGCACTATTTCTCGGTGCTTGGCAACTTCTTGTTGTCATTGCAGAACTCAAGCCTTTCCTTCTTCCCGCACCTAGCTTGATTGCTACCGAGTTCTCCAATGGTGCCGCCCTCATGTGGGGCGCGGCCGTTTATACGGGCACAACAGCTTTCCTAGGCTTACTTTTTGGGACCATCGTCGGGCTATTCATGGCATTGCTTGCGCAGAGGTTCGTGACTGTCGACAAACTCGTGGCTCCGCTAGCCGCGGGCTTGGCAACGGTGCCGATTATTGCTTTGACACCGATTCTCAACAACATGTTCAACATAACGAGCCGAACCCCACGAGTATTGGTTACCGCAATCATTGTTTTGTTTCCCATTTTCGTGAACGTAATGCGGGGCCTGATTCAGGTCAATCCCGTTCAACTCGAACTCATGCGATCACTCAACGCTGCACCACGAACGACACTGCGAGTCCTTCGGATCCCCAATGCCATTCCATTCTTTTTTACTGGCCTCAAAATTGCGGCCCCGCTCGCTGTAATTGCTGCGTTGGTAGCTGAATACTTTGGAGGCCCACAAGAAGGTCTTGGGAGTCGAATAGCCAGCGCGGCAGCAAATACGGCCTATGGTCGAGCTTGGGCATATGTTTTGGCCGCGATCATTACTGGATTGATCTTTTACTTGGCCATCATCGCCCTTGAACGACTCGTAACACCCCGCAGTGCGCAATCACACGCAAAATCTTAAATGACACATCGGTAAAACAAAAAAGGGAGAAATAATGAATATAGGAAAAAGTTGGGTGCGCGTAGCAGCAGTTGCTGCCTCGGGTCTCCTGTTTCTGACTGCGTGTAGCAGTAGCGACGAAACGGCAACAGAAACAACAGCTGCAGCAACTACAGAAGAAACAGCTACAGAGGAAGCCGCTGCAGAGTGCACGGAACTCACACCTGTAACACTTCAGTTGCAGTGGTTCGTTCAGGCTCAATTCGGTGGCTACTACGCCGCTAAGGACCTGGGCTACTATGAAGAACAGTGCCTCGATGTAACCATTCTTGAAGGTGGCGTTGACATTGTTCCTCAGACGGTCCTGGCGCAAGGTGGCGCAGACTTCGCCATCTCATGGGTGCCAAAGGCTCTTGCTTCACGCGAACAGGGTGCAGGCATTGTTGACG
>JBIIOS010000061.1:0-11506 GCA_044336805.1 Candidatus Nanopelagicales bacterium | reverse complement strand
TCGCTCAGGTATTCCGCACTTCCGGAACACTTCAGGTTTCATGGGCAGATTCCAATATCACCACAGCAGCCGATCTCAAAGGCAAGAAGGTTGGCAACTGGGGCTTTGGAAACGAATACGAACTATTCGCTGGAATGACCAAGGCAGGACTTGATCCAGCCGCCGATGTTGAATTGGTGCAACAGCAATTCGACATGCAAGCACTTCTCAATCGTGAGATCGATGCAGCACAGGCCATGACATACAACGAATACGCTCAGGTATTGGAATCAGTTAATCCTGATACCGGCGAGTTGTACCAGCCAGCTGACTTTAATGTCATCAACTGGAATACAGAAGGCACCGCGATGTACCAAGATGCAATCTGGGCATCGGAAGAACGTCTCGCTGATGCGGCCTACCAAGACCTCACACAGCGTTTCGTCACCGCATCACTTAAGGGCTGGATCCAGTGCCGCGACAACGCACAACAGTGCGCTGACATCATTACGGCAAATGGTTCCAAGCTTGGCGCCAGCCACCAACTCTGGATGATGAACGAGGTCAACAAGTTGATCTGGCCATCAGCCATGGGTGTCGGAGTTATTGAGCCAGAACTGTGGGCACAGACGGTAAGTGTTTCCCTGAACACCAAGAACCTCGAAGGGGCAACAATTATCACCGCCGAGCCACCAGCAACGGCATACACGAACCAGTACGCGGAAGCTGCAAACGCAGCGCTCACCGCTGAAGGTTTGAACACCACCGGAGATGCATATGCTCCGATCGAAGTAACCCTCAATGAGGGTGGCAACTAACAGTTAAATACATAAGTGTGGGGCAGGAGCGAAATTTGCTCCTGCCCCACACTTATGTGCAGTCCAGCGAATTGCCTCAGATTTAGCTTTCCAAATTCGCCATAACGTGCTTGATCCGGGTGTAGTCCTCAAATCCATACATTGACAAGTCTTTGCCATACCCGGAGTGTTTGAAACCACCGTGTGGCATTTCTGCCACGAGTGGGATGTGAGTGTTGATCCACACACAACCAAAATCAAGTCCTTTGGCCATGCGCATGGCGCGGCCGAAATCTTTTGTCCAGACAGATGATGCAAGACCGTAATTCACCCCATTCGCATAGGCTAAAGCCTGCGTCTCATCGGTAAATTTCTGAATAGTGACCACCGGACCAAATATTTCACTTTGAATCATTTCGTCTTCCTGGAGAAGTCCCGCAATAACTGTTGGCGGAATATAAAAACCACGATCACCTTGACGAGAGCCACCCGTTACCACCTTGGCGTGCTTGGGGGCACGCTCAATAAAGCCCAACACCCGTTCCATTTGTCCAGCGTTGTTCACCGGAGGAACAAGTGCCTCACCCGCAGGGCCGTCCTCAAACGTGGTTGACAACGCGGCGGCTGCTTCCGCCATGGCTGCGACGAAGTCGTCATATATCCGGGGGGCGACCAGCATTCGAGTTGCCGCTGTGCAGTCCTGGCCTGCATTGAAGAACCCCGCAACTGCTAGCCACTCCGTAGCAGCTTCAATATCCGCGTCGTCAAAAACTAACACCGGAGCCTTACCGCCGAGTTCTAAATGAACTCGTTTGACATCCATCGCGGCCGAAGCCGCCACTTCCATCCCGGCTCGAACCGATCCAGTGATGGACACCATTTGCGGTGTCTTGTGCTCGACCAGTTCCTTACCCGTATTGCGGTCACCACACACCACATTAAAGACTCCATCGGGGAGAGCTCCCGATGCAGCAATGAGCTCTGCCATTTTCAGTGTTGATGCAGGCGTTGTATCACTGGGCTTAAGCACAACCGTATTTCCCGCCGCGATGGCTGGTAAGAATTTCCAAGCAGCCATCAGCATGGGGTAATTCCACGGGGTAACTTGGCCGATCACACCAATTGGCTCACGGCGGACCATCGAGGTAAAACCTGCCATGTATTCACCGGCCGCCTTACCTTCGAGTATTCGAGCTGCCCCCGCAAAAAATTTAATTTGGTCAATCATTGGTGGAATTTCTTCGACCATGGTGACCGGGATTGGTTTTCCAGTATTTTCACTCTCAACCGCCACAAGCTCCTCAGCGTTTTCTTCAAAAGTCTGGGCAATGGTCAACAGGGCCTGTTGACGCTGGGATGGAGTGGAATTTTTCCATGACTCAAATGCTGTCGCGGCCACGGCAAAGGCGCGATCAATGTCGGCGGCGTCGGAAACTGGTGCTGTGGCAAACACCTCACCCGTTGACGGGTTTACCAGTTCACTAACGGCTCCTTTTTGTGTGTCAACGAATGCCCCGCCCACGAAGTTTCTGAGTACCTGTGTCATTTTTTCCTCCCAATAGAGACTTACTTCACCGTATCCTAAACTAGTTACTTTCACTAGATTTTTGGATATTTATATGCGGTTTTCGTTGATAATTTGGCAAATTGACACGGAAAGACTTGATTTCTCGGGAAAAAAAGGCCAAGGTGAGCACATGGCTCGAAAAGCTGCACCCCTTGATGAAGCATCACGCGCAATTATTGAGCAACTTCAACAAGATGGCCGCAGACCATACGCAACGATCGGGAAAGCGGTTGGTTTATCCGAAGCTGCCGTCCGTCAACGGGTCCAAAAATTGCATGATCAAGGTGTTATGCAAATCGTTGCAATCACTGACCCCGCTCAGGTTGGTTATCTTCGTTCGGCAATGATCGCAATTAAAGTTCATGGTGATGTGGAGGCGGTATCCAAACAGATTGAGCAACTACCGGAGATTTCCTATCTGGTGATCGTGACCGGGAAGTATGACCTTTTGGCCGAATGTGTCGCCGAAGACGATGATCACCTTCTCAATGTCACTAATTCTCAGATCCGAAACATCCCAGGCGTTGTTTCAACTGAAACATTCGTTTATCTCGGACTTCGCAAACAAACCTATAGTTGGGGAATCAAATGACAACCACGCCACAATTCGTTACCGAAACAGGATCAAATCAACTCGCTGACAAAGCTCGCGATCACCTTTGGATGCATTTCACTCGGCACTCGACCTACTACGACGGCGGTCACGTTCCGGTCATTACTAAAGGCAAAGGCGCATACATCTGGGATGATCAAGGAAACAAGTATTTTGATGGACTCTCCGGACTATTCGTTGTCCAAGCCGGCCATGGGCGTAAAGAACTTGCGCAGGCAGCCGCCAAGCAAGCCGAAGAGTTAGCCTTTTTCCCCATTTGGTCCTATGCCCACCCCAATGCAATTCTGCTCGCTGAACGACTGGCGCACTTAGCACCGGGTGATTTAAACCGCGTGTTCTTTACTTCCGGTGGAGGCGAAGCCGTAGAAAGCGCTTGGAAACTGGCCAAGCAATATTTCAAATTGACAGGCAAGCCAACGAAAACCAAGGTAATTAGTCGGGCGATTGCCTACCACGGTACTCCGCAAGGGGCACTCAGCATTACTGGTATTCCCGCTGCCAAGATTCCATTTGAACCACTTGTTCCCGGTGGAGTTAAAGTACCAAACACCAACTTCTACCGTGCCCCGGAAGAGTACCGCGGTGATGAAAAAGCCTTTGGTCTTTGGGCAGCCAACCGCATTGCTGAAGCAATTGAATTTGAAGGCGCGGATAGTGTCGCCGCGGTATTCATTGAGCCGGTCCAAAACTCGGGAGGGTGCTTTCCTCCTCCCCCCGGTTATCTCGAACGCGTTCGCGAAATCTGCGATGAATACGACGTACTAATGGTCGCCGATGAAACCATCACCGCTTTCGGCCGCATCGGGGACTATTTTGCAATGAATCGGTTCGGTGTCACTCCTGACATCATTACGTGCGCCAAAGGCATGACTTCGGGCTACTCCCCGCTAGGTGCAATGATCGCTAGTGATCGACTCTTTGAACCGTTCAAGCACGGAACGACTGCCTTCCTCCACGGATACACGTGGGGTGGTCATCCCGTTTCAGCAGCGGTTGCGTTGGAAAACCTCGACATTTTTGAACGAGAGGGCCTCAATCAAAATGTTCTCGAAAATGAAGGGAATTTCCGTCGCACACTCGAAAAGCTAGGCGACCTCCCAATCGTCGGTGACGTTCGCGGGGCCGGCTACTTCTATGGAATTGAACTTGTCAAGGAAAAGAAGACTCGCGAGACATTCAATGAGGATGAGAGCGAGCGACTCTTGCGTGGCTTCCTCTCAAAGGCATTATTCGCAAACGGTCTGTATTGCCGCGCTGACGATCGTGGTGACCCCGTAATTCAACTCGCACCCCCACTCACGATTGGTCAGAAAGAGTTCGATGAAATCGAGGGCATTTTGCGAAACGTGTTAACCCAAGCCCTCGAAGTTTTATAGGGGTTGCACGTGGCCAAAGCCGTCAAGAGTTCACGAACAACGCTCAAGCGCTTACCGGAAAAAGCACGGACAGATGTTGCAACATTGCACGCGGTCCTCGATGCTGGATTGATTGCGCACGTGGGGGTCATGGATCACGGGCAGCCAATAGTGATACCTGTGGGTTACGCCCGTGCTCAAGACTCGATACTCATTCACGGTTCGGCCGCCTCGCGACTGTTCAAACTATTGGACTCTGGCTCCCCTGCATGCGTCACCGTGACCATACTTGACGGTCTCGTTCTCGCTCGCAGCCTGTTTGAATCAAGCATGAACTACCGATCCGCGATCATCTTTGGAACGGCAACCCGAATCAGTGGCGCAGCTGAATTGGATGCATTGAAGGTAATCACCGAGCACTTAATGCCTGGCCGTTGGGATCATGCCCGACAACCATCGCCCAAGGAACTCAAAGCAACCATGACCCTCTCACTCCCCCTCACCGAATACTCGGTCAAAATCAGCGAAGGCCCACCCGGTGATGCTGACGAAGACTTAGAAAGTGACGCAGGTAAAGCAATTTGGGCCGGACACATTCCGATCTACGAACAACTCGGTGTTCCCATCCCAGACCAGTTCGTTCCCCAAGGAACTCCCGTCCCCGATTACGTAACCCACTGGACACGGTGACGCAATGAATACCAGCCTTTGGTACTCCGAGATATCTACACCTCGACCGGTTTTCAATGGATCCATTAACTCGGATCTCATTGTTGATCTCGCGATAGTCGGAGGCGGCTTCACAGGGCTGTGGACCGCCTACTACGCCAACCAACTTGATCCCACTTTGAAAATTGCCATAATCGAGTCTGAGTTTGTCGGATTTGGCGCGAGTGGTAGGAACGGTGGCTGGGTATCCGCGCTATTCCCCGCCCACTTCACATCCCTCGCACGTGCGAGTTCGCGCGACGCGGCACGTCGGATGCATCAAGTGATGGTCGCCAATATCAGTGACATTGGCGAGGTGGCATATTCGCATAACTGGGATATCGATTGGGCGCATGGCGGAACGGTGGTAGCTGCTCGCAGTCCCCTGCAAAACGACCGGGCATTGGCAGACGTAAAGGAATTTGTTGACTGGGGCTTCCCACACGATTTAACTTACCTAACAGCTGAGCAGACCAGGGAACGAATCAACGCAACCGACGTTGTGGGAGGGACCTTCACTCCCCACTGCGCGGCAATAAATCCCTATAAATTGGTGCGTGAACTGAGCATCTACCTACACTCGCGCGGGGTCGCAATTTTTGAGGGTACCCGCGCTCTACGAATTGACCAAGGCATGGTGCACACCACAGGGGGCACCGTACGTGCACCCAACATAATCCGAGCCACCGAGGGATATACAAAAACATTGCCCGGCCAAAAGCGTTCAATCGCACCCATTTACTCGCTCATGGTGGCAACCCAGAAACTCTCCGCGAGCATCTGGGAAGAAATTGGACTCAGCGAGCGCGAGACGTTTTCGGACTTCCGCAATCTGATTATTTATGGACAGCGCACCGCTGACGGACGAATCGCCTTCGGGGGGCGCGGTGCGCCGTATCACTACAACTCGAAAATTTCCCCACTTCAAGACAGCAATCCCAGTGTGCACAATGACCTTCGAGCTACGTTGCTTGAATTGTTTCCAGTACTTGCGGGAATTGAGTTCACACACGCATGGGGTGGGCCGCTGGGCGTCGCCCGGGACTGGTGGGCAAGTTGTAATTTCGACCCAAGAACAGGGTTGGGTTCAAGTGGCGGATACGTGGGTGACGGCGTGGGGACCGCGCATCTGGGTGGGAAAACCTTGGCCCACCTGATCACAGGACAAGAATCCGAACTCACCACACTTCCTTGGGTCAATCACGATTCGCGCAAATGGGAACCGGAACCATTGCGTTGGATTGGCACTAATCTTGGACTACAAGTCATGCAACGCGCTGATTTTTATGAAGAAAAAACTGGGAAGAACTCGCGCAGCGCGGCATTTATGAACCGCATGCTCGGCCATTAACTGAGATCGTCAATTGCCTTTTCCGTGAAAACCACATGAATTCGGGCCTCGCCCATTGCCGAGGCAACCACTCCAACCACACTTGACCGAATTTCATCAAGCTCTGAAATGGACTTCACACCCCGAAATGACAGTCGAATATCCAATTCGATCAAGGATCCTCGATTTACCGCATAGATATCAGTAATCGAATCACCATGCTCGGTCAGTAGCTCCCTAACTTGCCTCTCGAGAGCGGGGTCTTCCCGAGATCCCGTAATTCGACCGAACTCAGATTTGATCGTTTTCCATGGTTCAGGAATTAACAGCAGAACCAAGATAATCACCAGAAGAGAGTCCGCAATTTCGCGGATGTCAAATGATTGACTCGTAATTACGGTTCCACTTGGAATCAGCGCGACGGCAATGAACATTATTCCCGTTGCCGCGCTCATGATGGCGTCAAGCCGTGCCGCATTCTTCTCAGCGGTTAATACACCGGACGGGGCCCTGCGCTGCGCCCGCGAGTAATTAATTGATAGAAGGAGCAAGATCGCAGCAGCGATGACTCCATACGAACCGGCTATCCCAAGATGGATTTCGGTTGTATCACCATAAACGAAATATTCAATAAGTGAAACGATCGCTCCCACGAAAGCAAGTCCAATTACGCCAACGATAATGGCTGATCGAATTAAGACATATGAATTCTCGAGGGCTCCCTTGCCATATGGGTGCGCATGATCCGGCGTTGAACGGGCAGCGATCATTACTTTTCGGGCAACGATTGCACTGGCGAAGTTAATGAGTGAATAGAGGGCGTCAACGGATAACGCTGCGGCTCCGGAGTAGTAAAAAGCCACAAATCCCATGACAGCCAAAAGCAACATGGTCCATTGACCAACTTTTAGTGCACTAGATTCAGTCATCAGGAAAGCCTAGTCAGCCATGGTAATCTACCGGCATGCCTACCGGTCCCCTGGAACTCTTTTCCCTCAACCATCTGTCAAGCAACGAAGACCGAGCGATGGCTGCCGTGGTTAAAGATTATGTTGACGCCAATATCAAACCCCACGTAGGCGATTGGTTTGAAAAGGGCCAAGTGCCTGCGCGGGAACTGATGCGAGATTTTGGCTCCCTCGGGGTGCTCGGAATGCACTTTGACGGCTACGGGTGCGCGGGAACAAGTGCAACCGCCTATGGCCTTGCTGCCCTCGAACTTGAAGCTGGCGATTCTGGGATTCGCTCAATGGTGAGCGTCCAAGGATCACTGGCGATGTTCGCCATCTACGAATATGGCACAGAGGAGCAGAAGCAGACATGGCTCCCCGGTATGGCAACGGGGGAAATTATCGGGTGCTTTGGACTGACCGAAGCCGACTTTGGTTCAAACCCGCAAGGCATGCTGACAAATGCCAAACAAGACGGCGAAGACTGGATCCTCAATGGTTCCAAAATGTGGATTACTAATGGGAGCGTTGCTGACGTAGTCGTTGTGTGGGCACAAGCCCCCGACGGAATCCGTGGTTTCATTGTTCCAACGAATTCGCCAGGGTTTACAGCAAATATCATCCACAAGAAGATGTCACTGCGCGCCTCGGTCACCAGTGAGTTGGTCTTTACTGACCTCCGCCTTCCAGCCGATTCAATGCTGCCCGGGGTGAAAGGCCTTCGTGGACCACTGAGTTGTCTCAATGAAGCCCGATTTGGAATTGCATTTGGCGCAATGGGCGCGGCGCGCGATTGCCTTGAAACTGCGCTGGACTACTCGATTAACCGGGTCCAATTTGACCGTCCGATTGCCGGCTTTCAACTCACCCAGAAAAAACTAGCGGATATGACGTTAGAACTGGGTAAGGGAATTTTGCTAGCCCTGCACCTTGGTCACCTGAAAGACACGATTGGAGTCTCCCCCGAACAAATTTCATTAGGGAAACTCAATAATGCGCGTGAAGCGCTCAAGATTGCACGTGAATGCCGGAGCATCCTCGGCGGAAACGGAATCACCCTAGAATACCCAATTATTCGACACATGAATAATCTGGAATCTGTTTTCACCTATGAAGGCACAAATGAAATGCACACACTCGTCATTGGACATGCACTAACGGGTCTAGCAGCATTCAAATAGAACATGTTTGGACGGCTATTCCGTATTTTCCGGGGGTGCAGCTCTACTCGCAATTGATCGTTTTGCCGCGTTGGTTATCGTTCGAACTAACACACCGATAAAGACCAAGTCGAGCACCATTTGCGCCATGGCTACCGACCGCGCCGGAACCGAGCTTGGGGCGATATCGCCAAAACCTACAGTTGCCAAAATGGTTAGCGAGAAATAGATTGAGCTAAAGGGTGTGAGAACCTCGGTAAATGCCTCTGGGTCCTGCAGTGAAATCAGTGAGTAGATACTGGCAAAAATTGCCAACAGAAGGACTCCTGAGGACAACATGGCTTCACCGGCTCGGATACCGGGGAACTGAGATTTTTGAACTGCACGGATTGACCGAATGAAAAAACCAACGTAGATCAAAGCCAAAACAATCATGCCAATGATCACACCTACCGATTGAAGGTTTTGCTCTTTCGGCGAGCGACTCAGGATGAAAGAAATGAGCAAGACTAGGCCGATCGTACGCAAAACAGTGTAAAAAACCTCGAGAGCCAGTTTCTTTCCGTCTATCTTCCTCGATGTACCGACTTGTGGGCTAGGTGTCATTCTGTTCCTTTGCTTCCTCATCCAATGCGGCAAGTTGGCCGCATGCCCCATCAATTTCACTGCCCCGTGTGTCCCGGACAGTGACCTGAATTCCTTCAGACTTCAAAATTCGTACGAAGGCGCGTTCATCTTCAGGGCGTGACGCTGTCCACTTTGATCCTGGCGTGGGATTGAGCGGAATGAGATTCACGTGAACCAATTTCCCCTGCAGACGCTTCGCTAGAAGTTTCGCACGCTCGGCTTGATCATTAATGTCTCTAATAAGAGCGTATTCAATGCTCACTCTTCGTTTCGTAACATCGGCGTATTCCCAAGCAGCATCGAGCACTTCTTCGACAGACCAGCGGGTATTGATCGGTACTAATGTATTTCGCAACTCATCATCGGGCGCATGTAGTGATACTGCCAATGTCAGAGGAAGGCCCTCTGTTGCCAACTGTCTCATTTTCGGGACCAGTCCAACTGTTGAAACTGTAACTCCCCGGGCGCTCAAGCCAAGACCAGATGGACTCGGATCTACAATCCGATGCACAGCGCCCATGACCGCTGCGTAGTTCGCCATAGGTTCACCCATACCCATAAAAACTATATTTGATACTCGACCCGGTCCGCCAGCAATCTCATTACGCGCCAAGGACTGGGCACCGGCAAGAACTTGGCCGAAAATTTCAGCCGCAGAGAGATTCCGGGTCAACCCGGCTTGACCCGTAGCGCAGAATGGACAGTTCATCCCACAACCGGCCTGCGAAGAAATACAGATGGTCACCCGTGACGGGTAACGCATGAGGACACTTTCCACCAAGGAACCGTCATGCAATTTCCATAGCGTTTTGACCGTCTCCCCGTTATCGCACTCAATTGAGCGCACCGGGTCAAGGATCTTGGGGAATAATTCACTGCCGATTTGCGACTTGGCCGCCTCAGGTATGTCACTCCACTGCCCAATATCGGTGTCCAGATGTTCAAAAACATGCCGTGAGATCTGGTCGGCTCGAAAACCCGGCATACCCAACGCAATCAATGCTTCTTTGCGCTGGGCAACGTTCAAATCGAGGAAATGAGTGGGAGGCTTACCCCTTTTGGGTGACTCGAAAACCAATTCACCCGGCACCGGCATCAGACACCCGACCCAAGAAAAATACTAAAGAGCACCCATGAGACGAATGCATTCGGAATGAGTGAGTCCAACCTGTCCATAATTCCACCATGCCCTGGGACGGTTGTCCCCATATCTTTAACGTCAAGATCCCGCTTGATAGCACTCTCGATGAAGTCTCCGCCCGTGGCGCCAATTGTCATGACGAGCCCGGCGATTAACCCCTGCCACCAAGGGGCATCAAAAATAAAGATGAAGGCGAGAATCCCAACTATTGACTGAAGAATAATTGAACCGGCTAATCCCTCCCACGATTTCTTGGGACTGATCTGGGGCGCGATCGGGTGTTTTCCAAAGAAAACACCAACTGCATATCCACCAATGTCATTGGAAACAGTAAGGAGGACGAACACCAGGACCCGCCATGGACCATTATCTGCGGCGAGGGAGAGCATGAGAAATGCCGCCATGAATGGCAGATACACAACGAGCATCACGGAGACACTTATGTCAGCTACAAAACCATCGGATCCTTTACGAAGCCGCCAGATCATTACACAGAGGACTGCTACACCCGTTGTTGCGAGTTGCGCTTCAAACCCCCAAATGTAGGCAACGCTAGGAATTACTGCCGTCGCTAGATAAACCGGTGTGCGGGCAACGTGAATCCCTTTTGAGTGAAGCACCGAAACAAATTCATGGACGGCTACTAAAAGTGCCACGATCGCGACAACGCCAAACAACCACTTGATCGTGAATAGTGAAACAATTACCAGAATACCGAGAACAACAGCTGATGCTATTGCGGCTGGAAGATTGCGACCCGCCTTCGTTTTGGGTTTCTCACTCATAGGCTAAACCTCTAGCAGTTCTGCTTCTTTGTTCTTGAGAATTTCATCAATGTGCTCGGTATGTTTGTGCGTCACTTCATCGAGACTTTTTTCAGCTCGCCGCACTTCGTCTTCGCCCGCGGTTCCATCTTTTTGCATTGCTTCGAGGGACTCTTTGGCTCCGCGACGGATATTGCGAATTGAAATCTTGGCATCTTCGCCTTTGGTTCGAGCGGCCTTAATGTATTCCTTGCGCCGTTCTTCCGTTAGTTGGGGCAGAGCAACTCGAATAACGTTGCCATCCGTTGTGGGGTTGATTCCCAGATCACTGTCGCGGAGTGCCTTTTCAATCCCAGCGGCAGCACCTTTGTCGTATGGCGTAATGAGAATCATGCGAGCCTCAGGAGTAACGAAAGACGCAAGTTGATTAAGCGGGGTAAATGTTCCGTAGTAGTCAACGTTGATCTTGTTAAACATCGCGGGTGTTGCTCGTCCAGTTCGAATCGTACTGAAGT
>JBIIOS010000066.1:0-10773 GCA_044336805.1 Candidatus Nanopelagicales bacterium | reverse complement strand
AACCAAAAATGGTGAGCAATGTGCCAACCGGCAACATAATTGGGTCGGCGTAGGCGGCTCGAAAACGAACAACGAGGTGCATCGCTAATGCAATGAGTGCGACAACGCCCGTGGTGATCCACAATCGTGGCGGAGTTCCCTCACCCGTTGACCAACCGACCTGCAAAGTACCTAAAATTCCCAGCATCCAAGCAAAAACGAGGAGTACCAATTCAACGTTGCGCCGATTACTCACTGCAAACTCCCCGGACAACCCTGTGGTGGAATGAGTGCTTGACACTCGGCGGCCCGACTTTCAAGTTCGGCGACAATGCGCTGCGCATCCGCGTAACTAGCGGCTGGAATTCCTTTGCTCACCAACTCTTGATCGAAAAGTGGGAGGGAACCAACAACAAGAGTTGATTGCGAATCAATATGTGACAGTGAAATCCCAGCCAAAGTGCCCTGGACGCCGTTATAGATTGCTACCGTTCCTGTCCCCGCACTACCGTTAACGGCCACGTACCACTGGCGACCCAACCACTGTTGAGTCCCAAAGAGTGCAGCAAAAGTAATTGCGGCAACTACAGCCACTCCACTCACGTACCCAATAATCTTTTTACGTCGAGTGTTTTTAATGGCCTGATTCCGTGCCTGCGCCTCCCGGTCATAAAGTGCCTGCTCGGCAGCGGGAACAATCAGGTCTGTGTCAATCAGCACCTGTGGTGCGGTCTGGGAACCAAAGTCAAATGGTTCAGGCGCATCGGGTTTATCCGGATCTGGTTGAGCATCGTCAGGGAAACGTGCATTAGGTAATTGCAACCGTACTCGCGGTTCACCGGCAGCACCAACTACAACCGGTGGTGTCAAAGGCAACTCACCCTGCGACTCTCGTTCAATGACATCGGCGACAACAACGGTGACATTGTCAGGTGCTCCACGCTCCAACACAAGGTCTACTAATTGGGTAACCACTCCGGTCGGTTCACCCGAACTCAGTGTGTACGCGATTTCCATGTCACTCAATACTCCTGAGAGACCGTCAGAACACAACAAGAATCGGTCACCTTTTCGTGCTTCGCGAACCGAGAGGTCAGGTTCAACCGGATTGATTCCGTCAAGTGCTCGCATGAGCAGTGAACGCCGCGGGTGAACGGCTGCTTCAGCTTCAGTGATTCGACCAGAGTCAACGAGGGTTTGAACATAGGTGTGATCGTGGGTGAGTTGTTGCAGCTCGCCATCACGCAATAGATATGCGCGCGAGTCACCAACGTGCACAATGGCGACGCGGCCACCGAGCCAATATAAACCCGTCACCGTGGTCCCCATGCCGGTTAATTCAGGGTCCTCGTTGATCAAGTCTTTTATTTCTTCACCAACTTTGTCAATTGAATCTGACAGATAGGTCAAGATGTCAGAGTCGGTCGGCGGGTGAACATCAAGATCAGCAACGGTGGCAATAGCTAATGCTGATGCAAGTTCACCGGCCGCGTGTCCACCCATACCGTCTGCGACCAACAGCAATCGTGGTCCTACATAACCAGAATCCTCATTACCTTGACGCACCAAACCAATGTCGGACTTCGCGGCATAACGCAAACTCAATTCAGTCATCGGGATTAATTCTGAATCTGCAATGTGCTGCGACCAATACGAAGTGGTGCACCGACGGGGAGAACGGTTGGCGTTGTGATCCGGGACCGATCAATCCAAGTTCCATTTGTTGAACCTAAATCTTCAACAACCCAAGAACCTTCTGATTCATAGATGCGTGCATGCCTACTTGACGCGTAGTCGTCATCGATAATAATCGTTGAGTCCGGTGCACGCCCCAAAGTAATCTGCTTGCCGTCAAGGGCAACGATCGTTCCAACAAGTGGGCCGTCAATTACCACGAGCCGAGTACCCCGAACTTTTTGTTTACGAGATATCTTTGGTGGTTTTGGCGGCTTAGGTTGACGACCCTTTGACTTTTTCTCTGATTTCCCCGAACTGGTTGCATCAGCGGGTTGACGAATGTCGCGTCGCAGTACCAATACGGTCGCGAGGACAAAGCCCCACAGCAAGGCCAGAAACGCGAGCCGGACCAGCGTTAGTGCGAGCTCGGACATGGGTCAGCCGCTCCGAAACACCAGTGAGGTTGTCCCGATTTGAACGACTGAGCCGTCCACTAAGGGAACCTCTGTGATTCGCTCCCCATTATGAAATGTTCCATTTGTTGAATCCAGGTCGCGCAAATAAATCGGTGAACCCAAAACAATTTCACAGTGGTTACGTGAGGCGCCGGGATCTTCGATCCGAATGTCAACGTCGGTGCCACGGCCCATCCGGGTAATTGCCCGAACCAGTGGATATGCCGACCCACCCGCTTCAAGGCGTGGTTGTCCAACAACAGCAGCTGAGCCACCACCTTGAGCGCTCACTTCAGCCCGCGCCTCGGAGCGAACCCGGAAAATCCCGGTCTCCAATTCAGTGTCCTCACCCAATGAAACAAAGGGTGCCCCTAACAGCGTGTAGCGCTGCTCCCCTGAATAGTCCTTAACCAAAGTTCCGAGTTCAGTGCAGAGCGCGTCTTTGAACACCGCTAAGCGGCGATAGTCATGGGTGGAAAGTTCAATATTGAAGATATTTGGGACAACGGTTCGTTCCCGATCAATGACCGCGGCCCGGTCGTCTATTTCACGCTGAAGAGCGGAAGCAATCTCAACGGGCTGCACTTCTGCTTTAAATGCTCGCGCGAATGCCCCACTGACCATTCGGTCCAGTGAATCCTCGAATCGTTCCAAAATACCCACATGGTGATGTTACCCGTAAATGCCCGGTCCACCCTCACGCTATATATACGCGTGGCGGTAACCTTTCCCAGCATCACGCGCGAGTGGCGGAATAGGCAGACGCGCACGGTTCAGGTCCGTGTACTCGAAAGGGTGTGGGGGTTCAACTCCCCCCTCGCGCACCCAAAAAAGAAGGCCCCCTCAGCATGTGAGGGGGCCTTCCACATTCCTGGTTTCAACATTCACACCTATGGGAATTTTGCCGCTTTGTTTCCCTGACTAAGAGGAAGGGGGTGGGACACACTTCTTCGGCGTGTATGGCTGGCAAGCATATTCGTTATCGGGTGGTGGTGGCGGTGGTGGTGGTGGCGGTAACTCATTTGAGTAAACCTGAGTCGAGCCGCTGTTGCTTCGTGACATATTCGCTTCACCGCTGCCGATGATGTATGCCTTCGTTATCCCTTTCTTACCCAGGGTGATTTGGCCTTGGCTGTTACCTGAGCGGAGAACGTACGTATTGGAGGATGTGCGTATTAAAAAGACTGCCTCGGGTTCTGTCCACCCGGCGCCGGTTGTACCTTCCGAGCGACATTTTTCAACGTTGTCAGTGCACTCGCGCCAACGTTGAGTCCCGATGAAAGCCTTGCCGTTGCTTTTCTTTATTGTCAAGTGATACTGGGCGGTCGACGGCGTCGTACCGTCAAACCCCTTCATCCACGTGAGGTGCTCACCCGCGATTTTCGGCATGGTTTTGGCAGTGTCAGTGGCGTGGGCTGTTCCTCCGAAGAGAGCTGTTGACAAGCCCAGTCCGAGTACAAGCGAAACCGCGGAGACCTTCTTGCAATAATTTTTCATGGCCGAACTTTAACAAAAACGGACCACGAGAGACAGTTGATGTGAACAGCATTCGCGGTTTTTGATGTCGGCTAAGCCGAAGCCAACAGCAGCGTCACGATCTTTAGCTTTCCCAACCAGCCGCACCAGTGGTAGCCGGCGGGGCACTATCGGAGTACACATCGCTGCGTGTGGAAATTGCATCCGTTAAATACGGCGGAACACTGAGTTTTCCGACAAGCAATTCGGGAGTAAGCCAACGGTGCGCACCGGTCATCTGAGTATCAGAATTTCGGATGTTCTCGACCGTGATACGTTCGTGTAAATCTTGATTCGAGGCGAGAACAAAACCCAGGTCGCTGCCACAGCACTCGCTCATGACATTCCGTTGTACACGCGCAACGCTGAAGATTTCGAGGGCATCACGGGTTTGGATCTACGCCCGGTTTAGCCAAAAACACTCACTTCTTCGGTGAACATGCCTACTCACCTAGCAAGATGCGCCATGGAATCCGCTACAACAGCCTTACCAATCTCAGTTGCGTAAGCCGCGGTGAATGCTTCTTGGGATTCAAACCACAACTCGGCAATACCGTCACAGGTAGCAGTTTCGTCTTGTTCGACTACATTGAATCGAATCTTCTGCACTCCGGAGAACTGACGTTAGACGCGTGATTCTCGCTCGTACGGCAATCCCAGTGCACGAGGAACACCAGTGCCACCATGGCGTTGTTGCCGCCACCAAACGATGGTTAGTGCCACCAATGTGATGACGAAGGGACTCATACCCAAAATATCGGTGGATACTGTGATACCCATGGTTTGGAATTGGAAGTTGAGGCTGTCAAGGAAACCAAACAACAGCGCGCCGGGAATCAAGAGCAGGGGGCGCCAGGAGGCGAAAATAACTAACGCGATGGCAATCCAGCCGCGACCTGCGGTCAGATTATCTGACCACAGTCGGACGAAGACTGTTGAGAAGTACGCGCCGGCAATGCCTGCCATCAATCCACCGAAGACAACGGCGGTGTAGCGCACAATAAAGACAGGTACCCCAGCCGCGTCAGCTGCGGCAGGGGCTTCCCCACTGGCTTTCAACCACTGCCCGATTCGGGTTCGCTTCAGGACAATTGCTGTGATGATCACAGCTGCGAATGCTGCGTAAACAATGATGTCACGTTCAAAAAATATCGGTCCGAAAAATGGGATATCTGACAGAAGTGGGATCGAAAGGGGGGAGATGTACGAGGGAATAGGGAGTCCAGCAAAGTCGCGACCGATGAATGAAGCCAGACCAGCTCCCAGAAGGGCAAGAGTGAGTCCGGAAATTATTTGATTTGCTTTCAGTCCAACGCACAGAAATGCATGGACAAGCGCGAGTGCACCGCCTGAAAGCGCTGCCGCTGCAAAACCAAGGGCAATGTTGCCGGTACTAAAGGTAACGACGAAGCCGGTTGCCGCACCAACAAGCATCATGCCTTCGACAGAAAGATTGATGACACCGCTACGTTCAGCAACCAGTTCGCCAAGTGCTGCGAGGATGAGAGGAGTGCCTAGAACAATAGCTGACGTGAGCGCGAAGCTAAGGAAATCCATTAGCGAGCACCCGAATTCAGATTAACCATTCCGCTGCTGGAATTGCTCGATGTCCAAGACCATCGGAATCGGTAAGTTGCGGCAACTCCTCCTAACAAGATGAACAAAACGATTAGACCTTGAAGGACAGTGGAGATGGAACTTGATAGACCCTGCGCCTGCAACGAGTAGCCACCTTGAATCAGGGCGGAGAAAAAGATCCCAACAACTGGGATCATGAGCAGGGATCGCCCTGCGAGGAATGCAACGAGAATTCCGGTGTAGCCATATCCGGCAGCGATATCTGGTTGTAGACGGCCCGTTACCGCGGTCAGTTGGATGAAACCTGCCATGCCAGCGATGGCGCCACTGATCGCCATGATTGAAATGATGCGCCGTTTAGCGTTCAATCGAAGATATGCACCGGCACGCGGATTACCTCCCAAAATCTTTACGCTAAATCCCCAGCGAGTTCGCTCAATACCCCACCAAGTAATAGCGACGCAGACTATGGAAAGCACTACCCCGGACGTCAAGTCTGTACCCCAGATTGTTCCCATGACTCCTTGAGGAGGAATCGGTTTTGAATAAGCAAAACCGATGGCGCCTGGATCCTGCCATGGACCATAAACAAGGAAAGATACAAGTCGCAGTGCGATGTAATTCAAAAACAGCGTGGTGATTATTTCGTTGAGATCAATTGTTGCACGTGGAATAGCGGCAATCAAAGCCCAAAGCGCTCCGGCGATAAGCGCTGCAACAGCCGCCGCAACCAGCAGTATCGGACCGGGCAGGTTGGGCCAAGTGAAGAATACGAATGTTGCCCCTGCCGAACCGAGTAGCAGTTGACCCTCTGCCCCTATATTCCACAGTTGCATTTGAAGCGCGATCGCGACAGCAAGTCCGGTAAGAATTAGCGGGGCTGCACGAATGAACGTCGCCGTCAGGCCTTGGGCGCTGCCGAACGACGCGTTGAACATTTCTATATATGCGTCCAGTGGCGAAACACCAGAAAACCACAGGACAACAGCGCCGACGATGAAACCCGTAGCAATGGCGAAAATCGGGAGTAGGGCCGCACGTCGGGAACTGATTGCCGCCCGGCGTTGGAGGTAGATGGGTAGGAGTTTCATTGGGAGACCTCCCCATCAGGGCTGCCAACCATTAAGAGTCCGAGTGATAGCCGTGTTGCTTCCTTACGGGGAACTTCTGCCACAACTTCCCCGCCAACCATTACCAAGATTCGGTCGCAAACTTCGAGAAGTTCGTCAAGATCCTCGCTGATTACTAGAACTGCTCCCTGTTTATCAGCGATATCAAGGAGATGCTCACGAACTGCTGTACTAGAAACCACATCGAGACCACGCGTCGGTTGGCTCGCAACCAAAATCCGCGGTTCATCGCGCACTTCGCGTGCGACTATGACGCGTTGTTGTCCACCACCGGAGAGAGCTGAGACCTTTATTGAGGCAGCTGCTGGTATGTGGAACTCTTCAATCAGCGGTTCAGCCTGTGCCAGCAGAGTCCTCGGATTGATCCACCAAGGATTCCCAGACTTTTTGGAGCGGTAGTCACGCATTTGCAAGTTCTGTGCAATTGTCATGGAACCGACAAGCCCGGTTCCAAGGCGATCCTCAGGAATGTACGCAATGCGTTCTTCCTGTGTCTCTCGTGTTCCCGAGGTAAGTGGAACGATTCCGGCAACAACATCGGCAAGTGGTCGCTGACCGTTCCCGCTAACGCCTGCAACGCCAACGACCTCGCCCGCATGCAGTTCAAGTGAAGCGCCATTGAGGACGTCACGACCTTGTCCGGCTGTACTAGCGTTTGTCAGTCGAAGAACGGAATGGCCGATGGCACGATTTTGTGCCGCTCGAGTAACTGTGGCTGCGCCATCCCCAACCATGAGGAGGGCTAGATCGGATTTGTTGAGACCGTGGGCCGGTTGATCGGCAACAACGCGTCCACCGCGAAGAACGGTGACGTGATCGGCTGATTCAACGACTTCTGCGAGTCGGTGACTCACGAATACAACTGATTTGCCCGAGTCTGCGATTGCACGAAGGGCAGTGAAGAGTTGATTGGACTGTTGAGGAGTGAGAACTGCTGTCGGCTCATCCAAGATCAAGATATCCAATCCACGGAAGAGCAACTTAATGATTTCGACCTGTTGCTGTTGGCCGACTACCAGATCCTGCACAAGTGCATGGGTAGGAACTTGAAATCCAAGTTCGGCAGCAAGCTCCTCAATACGGGCCGCGGCCCGACGGTTGGGACGTGATCGGGTTCCGAGGACAACGTTCTCAACTACGGAAAATGGTGGAACGAGACGAAAATCTTGGTGGACGACGCCGATACCAGCCTTTAAGGCGTCTTTGGGCGAGCGAAAGTTGCACGTCTTGCCGTGCACGGTCAAGGACCCGAAATCGGGTCGGTACTGTCCACAAATCATCGAAATGAGGGTTGATTTCCCGGCGCCGTTCTCGCCGAGCAAGGCCAAGATCTTGCCAGGAAAAAAGTTTACGGTTACATCATCAACAGCAACTTTTGAGCCGAATGACTTGGTCATACCGGCGGCCCTGAGGAATGGTTCCCCAGGGCCGCCGGTATTCGAAGAACTCACGAGTGCGTACTCCGTTCTGTCACCAACTATTGCGGGATTGTTCCGTCAACGCCTTCAACGAGGAAGTTGCTGTTTTCGAAGACGGTAATGCTGTCTGCCCATTTTTCACCGGCAGGCAGTACCAACTTGCCATCATTGCTCCGGATCGGACCAGTGAACGGAACAATTGCTCCGCTTGTCAGGCCAGCCAACGCCTCTTCTGCCGCAGCTTTGGCTTCAGCCGATGCCCCGGCATTTATTGGCCCCATGCTGGTTCCACCGTCTTGCAATGTTCCGACATAGTTCTGGCTGCTCCAGGTCCCATCCGCTGTCGATTGAGCTGCTGCGAGGGCAAAGATATTCCAGTTATTCACTGAGCCCGAAAGGTAGGCTTTCGGTGCAAATGCGGAGGTGTCCGCTTCTGAACCGATCCCCCAGACACCGGCTTTCTCAGCCCCGAGCAGGGCACCAGTTGAGTCCTCGTACTGTGCAATCACGTCTGCACCGGCCGCGGCCAAGGCCTCAGCAGCTTGCGTTGAGCGGGGTGGATCGTACCAAGTACCAGTGAAGACGGCCTTCACAATGATGGACTTGTCTACTGATTGTGCGCCGAGCGCGTATGCGTTGATCGAAGCAATCACCGTGGAAATTGGGTTTGCAGCAACGAATCCGAGGGTGCCTGTCTTGGTTGACTTTGCAGCCAAAACACCAAGTGCGTAGCGAACAATCCAGTTGTCGGATGTTGCGATGCTGACATTTGCCGGATACGGCTGTTCCTGGATCCATGGACCGATGACGACGAAGTTGACCTCTGGGTTGGCCGTGGCTGCCTCGAGGACGAATGGTTGATACCCGAATGCAGTAGCGAAGATCAGTTCGTTGCCTTTACTGATGAGGTCGTCGATGACACCCTTCGCCTCGGCTGATTCAGGAACTGGTTCAACGGTTGCAGTTTCAGCACCAAGTTCCGACTCCAATGAGGCTCGAGCGTTGTCCCACGCGAGTGTCCAACTGGAACCTTTAAGTGGGGAGACGTACACAAAACCGACCTTGAGTGGAGTAGTTGCATCCATTTCTGATTCGGTAGCTTGGGTAGTTGGCTCACTGCTAGCAGATTCAGCAGTATCTGTTGTGGAACCTGAAGAGCATGCAGTCAGTGCAAGAGCCGCTGCAGCTATGAGTGTAATAAAACGCTTCATATTTCAACTCCTTTGAACTCGGGACGAGTCTTATTAATCACACCCTTGCTCAAAATTCAACAATAGTCAATCGATTCCGCTATTTTTGAAACAAATGAAATTCTTTCGTGAGGCAAAACTGGTATCTATACCTCGTCCGCAATTGCGCGATATAACTCTGGCCGACGCCATTTCAGGTGGCCCGGAATTGTTCGGTAAGGCGCGGGAACAATCAATTCCTCCTTCGTAGCGCGCAGCCATCTAAGGCGATCCAAATCCAGTTCAGCTGTCAAGATTCCTGGTTCGCGGCTTTGTGCCAGCACCCTTTCAGGAGAGGCGATGAGTGCAATTCCGGCGGTCAACCCGGAGGTATGCTGTGGAAGGACAACCTCAGTTGGGGCAAATTGTGCAGCGACGCTGGGATCCATCAAGTTTACGGTTGTCGCGGTATACATGAGATTTTCGATTGCACGAGCACGAACTAATGTGTGCCAATTATCCGTGTACCCAAGCTCATCAATCAGGAGCCCGCTAGGAAAGAGGCATACCTCCGCACCTTTTATCGCGTACATGCGAGCAATTTCCGGGAGATAGACCTCACTGCAAATCGAGACAGCCAGTTTGCCCCAGTCCATATCGATTATCGGGAATTGATCGGCCGCAACGTAATCGAAATTCCATTGCGGGCCATCCCGGTAAATGTACGGACCTTCAGGATGGGTGCGCAGATATGTACCACGAGTCTTGCCATCGCCATCGACCACAACGGTGGCAATATTGTAGGAATCGGGATGATTTGGCATTGCGATTGAGGTGCCGTAGGCAACGCTCACACCACATTCCCTCGCCGCGTCACTAATCGGTCCATGAACATCGTATCTATTCAAGTCCGTGAAAGGACCTGGGAAGTTCTCAGCAAACATGAGCAAATCGACGTTGAGTCCTTTGGCGGCATGAATCGTGTCGATAGCGCGCCCCAAGTTCCGGTGCTCATCTGCGCCAAAATCTGTTTGCACTCCCGCGACGCCCAAACGAATGCGACCCATGAATCCTCCTTGAGATCTCAGTTAATGAAAAGTTACCTCATCTTTGTGATTAATTTCCACTTTAACTAACATAGGTTCTTCAATCGTGATCTAATTATTTTAGTATTTATAGAAATACTTGTCGTTCACGCTAGTGCATCGACACCGATTTTGTCCTATCAGATTGGGGAGGCTATGAGGCTAAAACTTTGGGCTGGCGCAGTGGTAACTGGACTGTTGCTCACGGCATGTGGGGGCGGGGGAGAGAGCACTGACGCTGGAACTGAATCAAACGAGGGTGGCGCGGCGGTGCCGACAACCATGCTCCTGTCTTATCAGGAATCGATCTATTGGCTGCCACTTCTCATGGCCAAGGATCAGGGCTATTTCGCTGAAGAGGGCGTCGACCTCACCGTGGAAGCCACCGAAGGGTCCGGCTTCGTGACCCAGCAAGTGATCGCGGGAAATGTGGACTTCGGATGGGCCGGTGCCGCTGACTCGGTCATTGCCTACTCCAAGGATGACCAAATCCGTGCTCTCATCTGCAATCCACCACAGAACATCTTCCGCATCGTGGTTGCTGAATCGTCTCCGATTCAAGAATTCGCGGACTTAAAGGGCAAGGTGCTTGGCATCACGGAAGCTGGTGGCGGCGAGGAGCCGATTGTGGACGCGGCATTGGGTGATATCGGGTACCAGCGTGATGTGGACGTCACAGTCTTACCGATTGGTGCTGCTGGTCCGCAGTCCTTGTTGGCAATCCAAGATGGAACTGTGGACGCATATGCCTCCAGTTACCCAGACAT
>JBIIOS010000209.1:0-2708 GCA_044336805.1 Candidatus Nanopelagicales bacterium | reverse complement strand
TGAGGTCCACGTGGCAGGATTGTCGGTCACGTACTGGATGGGGCCAACCTTGCCGCCGTCGCGTTTCATGCCACTGGGCAGCGCGACCACTTTGGGTTGTGAAGAACCAACCCAGTCCATACTCCGGCTGACCAGCACACCGATGCGGTTGTCATTCCAAAGAATTCTGGTGCAAGCCTGCGCCGAACCAGTCAGGGTAACGACAAGAAACAATGCCACGGAAAAAGCAACGGTGCCGGTGATGGCCCGGCGGCGAATTACGACACGTCGTGACATGGATGCTCCCATTCATAAACATTCATTAGATGAAGGATCAAATCGTAATTCATAAATATCGTTACCTTGCGGAACACTCACTATGAACGCGGATTACCAAAGGTTACAGCAATGAGGTGAGCCATTGCCGCGCATCAGCTACGCAACTAGTGGGCAAGCTGAAGTGGTCGTCATTGGGATAACTCTTCGTCATGACAGTTGCGCCTAATGCGGTGATGTCGGCAACATATGCCTCTTGCCACTCAACCGGAATAACCGTTCCACCATCGAAGGTATCCATGCATACAAAAACTGGACAGACCGGCTTATTCAACGTTGCTGACCCGGCTGTAAATGCGGCTTTCCATGCGGGCATTGCATCACTATTAATCTGCAGGATCGGGCCTTTGAGGCGATACAAGCGACTCACGGTGTCACTGAGATGGTGCACCGGCTGCGTGTTGTAGGCGCCTTCAATAATGGAAACACCTAAGGGGCTCAAGATGTCAGAGAGTTTCAAGGTTTCATCGGCTGCGGAATAACCGGCGAAAGTCATGACGAGGTGACCATCTGGTGGACCTGAATTGCCAGCAAGTGTCGCAGCCAAGCCGGTGGGGTGCTGCAAACTAATAATTGCAACCCCCGGGGACATAGGAACAGTCCCAATCAAAGTGAGATCTTTGTAATCAGTTGAATCTAGTTCAGCAACCGCAGCTGCTGTGCCACCACCTTGGGACCAACCCATGCAACCCACCGTTGTGCCTGCACCAATGTTGAGTTCCCGAGCAGCGTGCACGATATTTATTGCGTCTTTAGCGTTCGTGCGACTCACCATATATTGGTGCATGCCCGGTGTACCCAGTCCCTGGTAATCGGTAGCGCACACCACCCAGCCCGCATCAATGAAACCCTGAAGACCTGGGACCCCGTAATCAATTGACTGGGTGGACTCAGGTGAGAAATAAACAGTGAGTTCGCGAGCAGGATCCGGCTGCGAAGAAGGACATGCGGCATCACCCAATCCAGTTGTGCCGTGTGCCCACGTTAAAACAAATCGATCAGTACCTTCTGCGATCGGGGCAATAACCAGACCGGTTGATTCTGTGTGTTTTCCGTTCACATCACTTGATGCGTAACGAACCCGCCATGCGCGAGCACCCAGAACACTGGTTGGGATTGTTTCGTGGTGAAGCAAAGTACCTGGGATTGTGGACATGGGGAAAGGATAACGCGTTAAGTCTGGGTGACTCACGAATCACGATTCGAGTTATGCGGTCAGTTCCCGATACGCCTGTTTAAATGGAGTGAGATCGACGTCGGCGCCACTGCCTCGACCGCCATGATCGCCGTAACCAAACGGATTGTCGAGGTCACGCACCAGGAGCAACAAATAGGTATAGGCCAGCGAGAGTGCCCCGATCACCAACCACTGGGCGGACTCGGACGGAAAATCAACCAAAATGAAGAGGACCAACACGATGCCGACAAGAATCGACATCAAGGCGTATCCGGCTTTAATGAATAAGGTATTCCGAATCACCATTACCCGCTGCAGCGCTGCCCCTAACTCCGCTTGGCTCACAAATAGTCGGGCCAGGTAAACGGAGCTGGCCTCTTCCTTTTCCATATCAATGATCAGCTCACTAACCATCCCTTGAGCAATCGGAATCTGATCATCGCCGACGCGGCCATAAAACCAGTCATTGATTATTTCAGCCACCTGCGCAAGTCTCGGGCGGATAAAGGCGGTATCGACGTCTTTGTTGGCCAAGGCCCCGTAAGCAAGGGATTTAATCGCTAACAGCGAGCCGCCGATTGCCGATGGCAGTTTTTCCGACTCTTTGTAATCCGCCATGACTCCGGCAAGCATCAGGCCGACAATCACGGTCGCACCTGTCATCACACTGGTCGCGTCCGAGAAGGACATCAACCCATTGACGTCAAACCCATAGTGCAGTATCCAGCGGAGTAGTAGGACGATGATCGCCACCGGCAATGCTTTTATAACCAACAGCAGTCCCTGGGATACCGGCAACGAGTTGAAGAATCGCGAAATGATTTGCACCGAGTCATTATGCCATGAATAACTTCTCAGTAATGCAAGAAACAAATAGATACTCTGACGCTGTCCAGAACCTCAGATAGGTTTTCAAGTTGCTGTACTCAAGTGGGTAGCGGGTGCACCCCACGTCACACCCAAGCGGCGGTCAGCCACTTTGGAGCCGCCTCAGGGATTGTGACCCCGAACCGATTGTGTGAGCGTGCCAACTCTAGGTAAAATTCACCTCTGAATACAGACCTCATGCGCCGAATCTGCTGTCCCGCACTGGCCATCGCTGCCCTGGCATCCCTCGCTTTTGCCAGTGATGCGCGTGGCGCCAAAACCCAATCTGCGAACCGTGACTTTCTAGGGTGCGGGGCGCCACAGCCCTTTACCCGATTGGACCGAGTTG
>JBIIOS010000208.1:0-2713 GCA_044336805.1 Candidatus Nanopelagicales bacterium | reverse complement strand
TGCGGAGAATGCTTACATGGCCGAGGATGCCGAGGAACTCATCAGTGTTGACATCGATCCGTTGGAACCAACCATGGATGCGACCGGCCAACTTGGAGAGTTCGCACCGGGTCTTGATACGGAGGCACTGCAATTCGAGTTTGAGTACGGGGCACTTGATGAGGCCTTTGTTCAACACCCTCGGCACATAGAAGTTAAGGTTCGAATTGGTCGGCACAGTGGTGTTCCAATGGAATGCCGTGGTGGGGTGGCCGACTTCAACCCGGGTACCGGTGTCCTGACCGTTTATGGAGCTGCAAAAGTTCCTCACTACAACCGCGATGCCATTGCATCCATGCTTGGCATGTCCCCCTCCCGGGTAATTTTCAAAGAACAGCATGTCGGTGGAGGGTTCGGCATTCGTGGAGAGTTGTATCCAGAGGATGTTCTGCTGGCCTGGGCTAGTCGAGAGTTAGGCCGTCCGATTTCATGGATTGAAGATCGTCGCGAGCATTTGGTTGCGGCTAATCATTCCCGCGATCAGTTTCACATCCTTAAAGCTGCCGTTGACGATAGCGGCTATATACATGGCCTCACTGATGAGTTTTGGCTCGACCAGGGTGCCTACGTTCGAACCCACGCGGCCACTGTTCCAACGTTGACAGCCACCATGTTGCCTGGGCCGTATGTTATTCCTGCATATCGTGTACGAGGGCATGTGCGATTGACAAATAAGACACCAGCTGGCACGTATCGTGCACCGGGTCGTTACGAAGGCACATTTGCTCGCGAGCGGCTCATTGATGCCATTGCGCAGGAACTTGATCTGGATCCTATGGATGTGCGTGAACGGAACTTCATTCGATCAGAGCAAATGCCTTATTCTCGACCACTGGAAGCACTGGGTACTGCAATCGAATATGACAGCGGGGACTACTCACTGCTTGTCAAGCGCGCTGAGGATCAGTGGAAGTTGTCTGAGGTTGAGCGTGAGGTCGCAGAGCGACGTTCCCGCGGGGAATTAGTGGGAATCGGACGAGCATTTTTCGTTGAGAAAAGCGGTCTTGGCCCTTTTGAGGGCGTGCGAGTCACGGTTGATGAGTCAGGTCGCATAGATGTACTCACGGGCGGCGCCTCTGTTGGGCAAGGCTTCTCTACGGTCATGGCGCAAATTTGTGGTGACGTGCTCAGTGTTGATCCAAGTCTCATTGATGTTCGTCACGGACAGACCGATGCATTCCCATATGGCATGGGTGCCTTCGCCAGTCGACTAACGGTGATGGCGGGCACGGCGGTTCACCAGGCAGCGACTCTCGTGAAGGAAAAAGCGTTCACGACCGTGGCTTCGATGCTGGAAGCAAGCGTCAATGATTTGGAGTTGGTGAACGGTGCCGTCCAAGTGAAGGGTTCTCCTGACACGGCAATTGATCTGGGGCGCGTAGCTACTGCATTAAGACCTGTCACCGCGCGTAAGTTGGGATTAGAACCAGGGTTGGGAGCTGAAGACTGGTTTTTCTCCGACCACATGAACTACCCCTACGGCTATCACATCGCTTTAGTGAGTATTGATCCTGAATTGGGTTCTCCAAAGGTCGAGCGATATTGGATTGCATACGACATAGGCAAAGCAGTGAATCCGATGCTGGTTGAAGGTCAAATCGTCGGCGGTGCAGCCCAGGGACTTGGGGGAGCTCTACTCGAGTCATTCGAATACGACGAGCATGGTCAACCGTTGTGTACCACCTTTATGGACTACATGCTTCCAACCGTTGCAGAGATGCCGCCGGTAGAAGTGCTGATCACTGAAGATGCGCCGAGCCCCCTGAATCCCCTGGGATTAAAGGGTGCTGGAGAGGGTGGCACGACTGCTTTTGGCGCTGCAATTGCTAGCGCCGTTGATGCAGCGATCCCCGGCACACGTGTTTCCTCCCTACCAATATCTCCTGAGCAAGTCCGTGGCATGCTTGCACTTATGGAAAAAAGGAATGCTAGTAATGGTGGGAACAGATGATTGGGCATGATGAACCAACTCAGCAACTTCCGGCCACTGACGCCGAGGACACCCTGCGGCGAGCGGGTGACGTCACAAGGGAGGCGCGCAAGGCGCGCAATCTAACCTTGAGCGCTTTGGCTGAGCTCACTGGCGTCAGTGTTTCCATGTTGAGCATGCTTGAGCGAGGCGTTGCCAGCCCTTCCATTGGCACGTTGGTCTCTGTTACGTCCGCACTGGGCTTGCACATGACGGATCTATTTGAACCTGTTTTTAATTCATCAGGAAATCCGATTCACCGTCGTCAGGATCAACCCGTCTATAAAACTGCGGAAGGCGTGATGCGTCGAATCGTCCACACTGACGTTTCACGCGGTATTGAGGTTGCCGTGAATGAGTACCAACCGAGCACGTCAAGTGCTAATCATCCGGTGCATCATTCTGGCGTGGAATTCGGAGTGGTCGTGAGCGGAACTTTAATTCTGACCTTGGACGAGGAAGATTACACTTTGAATTCCGGTGACGGAATCTCCTACCAGTCAAAGGTCCCGCACCGATTTCGTAATGTGAGCAACAAACCTGCGCAAACGGTCTGGGTCAATCTTGATGCCTAAGCCCGCAATGAGAAGTAAACTGGTTTAACCGAAAACACTCACTTCTTCGGTGAACATGCGGACCCGACTAGCAAGATGCGCCATTGAATCTGCGGCAACAGCTTTGCCAATCTCAGTAGCGTAAGCCTCA
>JBIIOS010000065.1:0-11200 GCA_044336805.1 Candidatus Nanopelagicales bacterium | reverse complement strand
AGAGCGCACATATCAATGTTGGCGATTCTCCTTCTCGGCAACCGCCGGCGGAATACACAGATACCTGCCCTCTAAACCAAAATTCAGCCCTACACTGGACTTGTGAGCCGGCACCCAAGTGAATGAGATTCGGATCTATCCCCGGGTCATCCTCGTGGTGGAAGACGACCCGATGACCCGAGTGCTCCTCTCTGACATGCTTGAGACGGCCGGGTTCGTCACACTGATGGCACCAGACACGGCTTCGGCGCAGCGATTATTTAAGTCCAATGACCCCGACGGAGTCATCCTTGATGTCGACCTCGGGCACGGCATCAACGGATTCGATCTTGCCGACGCTTTTCGGCGGCGCAGCCCGGCAATTGCAATGCTGTTTCTCACTAACCTGCCCGATTCGCGCTTCGCAGCCCGAGCAAGTTCATCTTTACCCGAAGGTGTCGCCTACCTGCGCAAGGATCAACTCTTTAACAAAGCAATACTGCTTGGTGCACTAGAAGCCGCGTTATGCGGCGAGGTCAAGAACGAGCACCGTCACGACCACGTGGTTGACCGCCCGAACAATGCGCTCTCGCGAACACAGATTGAAGTTATGAATTTGGTAGCCCAGGGTCGATCGTCCAACTACATTGCGCAGGAACGCGGCACGCACGTGAGAACGGTGCACTACGTAATCGCTCGCTCACTCGAGCGCATGGGCATCGACCCATCGTCTGAGATTGCAACCCGGCAACAGGAGATAGCGAGATTTCTGAAAGACGCCGGTCCAATCGAAATCGGGTTGTAGTTAGTGAAAGGTGTAATCCGCCGTTTAGCAAGTCCAGAAACCCTGGGCGCGAGCACACTTACTATCGTCTTTCTTATTTATCTGGCGGGTTCATCCAGCATCGTGGCTTTGACCACGAGTCGAAACACCGCACTCGACATTGGAGTATCTGCAGTCTTGAGCGCTGTGATGTTCCTGTTTTTGTTCGCCTGCCTCACATTGTTTGGCTATATCTCGAACACCAATTGGCGCGCGGCTTTCGTTCTTGGGATTCTCGTGCTGACCAATGTGCTACGCGCGCTTGCGTTCACGGTGATCGCCGAACCAATCGGGTTCAACGACTCCCTGACTCGGCCGTCGCGGGTTGCGGGCGCGACGCTACTGACCTTGGCTGGAATGCTCGTCGTCGGGGAGCTAATTGACCGTCGCCGCCGGTTCCAATCCGCACTTGCTGATCTATCAGCGAAGCAACAAGAACTGTCCATCGAGCGCGCTACTTATAACGAACGCCTCCAGCGTGCGAACTTTGAGTTAGAGGCCAACATTCGCGGTGTTCTCGATCCGGCGCTCTCACTCGCCGCCCTTGAGTTTGACCGCGACTCCAATGAACATTCATCCGTGACGAGCGCGCAACTCCTCCAAGAAATCTTGCGTGTGAGAATTCGGCCAGCGATAGTAACGCTGAATACGCCAACGGAACCTTTGAGCTCGTTGATAGATGCTCCCCACAACTTCGATTCACTTCACGTCACTGAGACTACGAGTCCACCGGTCGCTCGGTCCACGATTGACATCGTCGACTCGATTCGTCCAGCGCTCAGCGTGGTGCCGTTGCGAATCATCGGGATACCGCTGTTCATCTCTGCTCTGGGATTTGTCCGGGGCGTCTTGGCGATCCTATTCTTCAGCCTCGCCTGGCCACTGTTAAGTGTTATTCGCCGCATGTGGCCGGAGCGATTTCGGATCCTGCCCGTGCGCACAGCCATTGCACTCCTTACCGCCTGCTTTCTCCTGGCCTTTGGAATACCAGTCCTTGTGGCGTTCGTCTCGTCACCAGAGCTCACCGACGTTGTCGACCGCTCCGCTTTAGTCTGGGTCGCCGCAGCGAACCTGCTGTTTTCAGTGGGAACAGCCTGGTTTGTTGCGACCGTATTTATCCTCGCGAGAGCACGACGGCTCACCGAAGAACACCTCATTAATGTGAATGAGCAACTCGAACTCTCGATCGCGCGCATGCGACAGGAAATCTGGTTCACACAACAAAACCTCGCGTGGGTTCTCCACGGTCCGGTGCAGTCAGCACTCACCTCCGCAACCATTCGACTCGAGTCAGGTGCAGTCCGTGACGCAGCCGATCGCGCGGCAATCTGGTCCAGCCTTAAAAAGGCGTTCGAGCTTCTCACCACGGCCGGGCCCGGCGTCCCAAACTTCAACGACTTCGCCACTGAGTTGACCGACCTTTGGCAAGGTGTGTGCACCATCTCATTCATCGATTCGAACAAAACAATGGACTGTGTAGCGGCAGATCCCGCTGCAACTTACGCCGTCATTGAGGTTGTCCGAGAATCCGTAGGCAATGCGATCCGTCACGGCGATGCCACCACGGTCGACATCACGATTAATGAACAAACCGAGGGTCTTCTCGACCTCGTCATCACCGACAACGGCAGTGGCCTTTCCAAAGACGCCACCCCTGGTATCGGCAGCGACCTTTTCGATTCCCTCGCCTACAGCTGGTCGCGTGATTCCTCAGGCTCCAGTACGACAATCACCGCTGTTCTCACCTGGACTCCAGCGCTCTAGCCCTCACAGCAAAGCGGGCGCAGGGTTTGTTCTGCGGATACATGTTGGCACAAGCACGCACTTGGCGGTTCCCTCGCCAAGACCCGAACCAGCGGCCTAATATTCGGAGATGATGAAACGGACACTGGGAAGATCAGGACTTGAAGTCAGTGCGGTTGGACTCGGCTGCATGCCCATGTCGGCGTTTTATGGAATACCCGATATCGATGAAGCAGATTCAACGCTGGAGCTCGCAATTGATCTTGGGGTTACCTACTGGGACACCGCTGAGGTCTACGGATCGGGGGCGAACGAGGAACTGATCGGGCGCACTTTGGAGCGCCACAGAGACAAGATTGTGATTGCCACAAAATTCGGTGTCGAGCCGAACTACGTGATGACCGGGCGCCCCGAGAATGCCGCCAAAGCGATCGATGGCAGTCTGCGTCGGCTTCGAACCGACTGGGTTGATCTCTGGTATTTGCATCGCGTTGATCCATCAGTCCCGATTGAGGAGACCATTGGCGCGATGGCCGACATTGTCGCAACGGGCAAGGTGCGGCACATCGGCCTTTCCGAAGCCAGTGTCGACTCAATACGCCGAGCTCACGCCGTGCATCCAATCGCGGCACTGCAGAGCGAATGGTCACTTTGGTCGCGGGTGATTGAGCCCGAAGTCTTGCCAGTTGCCCGTGAATTGGGGATCGGAATCGTGCCGTACAGCCCACTTGGTCGCGGCCTCATGACCGGCAGTATCAATGATCTGGATCAACTGCCTGAGGGTGACCATCGTCGCAACAGCCCGCGTTTTGCCAGCGAGAACTTCGATCACAACAAAGACCTCGTCACTCAATTCGCAGCCATTGCCGCAGACCTGGGTTGCACCTCCGGTCAACTAGCCATTGCTTGGCTACTAGCCCAAGGCGATGACGTTGTCCCCATACCGGGCACTAAGCGTCGAACTTATCTAAGTGAGAATGCCGCTGCCGTCGATGTCGTACTCAGTACCGAACTCGCCGCGCAGATCGCTGATCTCATGAGTGCTGTTGCCGGAGACCGCTACGGGTGGGGCCATACCTACGGGGACAGCCCAGCCTTGGGAACCACCTAAACTAACAGTGCTCTCTCGCTCACAGCTGCGGGAAGCCTTCACACCATCCCATGATGTTGTCGCCATCACTCTTCCTCCATTAACTATTTCGCAGGAAGTGATCGAGGACTTTCTCACCAAATAGCAACGAGTCGACGGGAACTCTTTCATCGACACCATGGAAGAGTCCACTGAAATCAAGATCAGAAGGCAGGCGCAGAGGAGAAAACCCGTAACACTGCATCCCAAGAAATGAAAAAGCTTTAGCATCCGTAAACGCAGACAGTAAGTACGGAAGTGGAATAGCTCCGGAGTCTTCCGAGAGTAACGCGGCCGACATGGCCTCAATAAGCGGGCCTTCGAATTTTGTTTCTAAAGCAATTTCTTGGAGTACGAGCTCCCAATCGATGTCTGGCCCAAGTACTTCAGATATTTCCTTTTGGAATTCCTCTTCATAGCCAGGAAGGAATCGACCGTCAACATAAGCAACTGCCGTTGATGGAACAACATTTACGCTAGTTCCCGCCGATAGCATCGTTGGGTTTGCAGTGTTTCTAATTGTTGCTGCCAGCATCGCACTGATTGGCCCAAGTTTTTCCAACTCTGATTCAAGTCGGTCCCCCGAGAAATCGAGCCCGGTAACTTTTGCCGCCGTTTCGAGAAAGCCTCGAACAGACTCAGTTATCCGGATCGGGAATTTGTGTTCTCCCAACCTTATGACCGCCGCGCTCAGGGCCAAGACTGAATTATCTTTACTCACCATTGAGCCATGGCTGGCAGTCCCACGCGCTGTAAGACGCATCCAGTTCGTGCCTTTTTCGGCAGTCATGATCGGGTACAACCGAACTTGCTCATTCACCGAGTAACTAAAACCTCCAACCTCGCCAATGGCCTCCGTGCAACCATCGAAAAGTTCAGGATGCTCACGAACAATCCAGTGGGCCCCAAATTTGCTGCCAGCCTCTTCATCGGCCAAAAATGCCAACACGATGTCGCGCTCAGGCTGATATCCAATTCGAAACCACCCTCGCACCACCGCAAGGACCATCGCGCACATGTCTTTCATGTCCACCGCGCCGCGGCCCCAAATCACTCCGTCGACTACCTCACCTGAAAAAGGATCAATACTCCAATCAGCAGCTACTGCTGGCACCACATACAAATGGCAATGCACCCGAAGAGCAGGGCGACTTGGATCAGATCCAGCTATTCGTCCAACTACGCTGGCGCGACCTGGCGCCGATTCAAATATCTCGGCTACAACACCAGCACCTTCAAGTAGCGACGCGACAAACTCCGCAGCCGGCCGCTCATTGGCACCGTCAACTCCACCGAAATTCGAAGTATCAATGCGAATAAGATCACTACAAATACCAACAACTTCACTACCAATGACTGTTACAGACTCCTCGTTACTCAAGATCTACTCCTAAGTTAATCGAGAATTTAGGTTATTCATTGCCGACGAAGGTCCACTACTTCTTAGAGTTGCCCTGGTCACTAGCAAGGTACTCGCGGATCCAACTTAACGTCCACATAAGCGCATCATTTAAAGAAGACTCCGCGGCCTCTCCATCTTTTGCCTCGACGGCCTCGTAAAACCGATCCCAGAACTTTGAGGTGAGAACATCGTCGCTACCCCCGGCAATCGCAATTCGTAGGTAGCGCTCAGCAGAGCGCCTGAGGTCCTCGATAAGGCGCTGTAGTCGCGGCCACCCGGAAGCTTCGTAGCAGATATTTTCAAATGTACGCAAATGAATCACATATGAGTCAATGTCCTTGTCGGCCATGGCTTTCTTGAGTAAAACCAATTCCTCGCGCATTTGGCGCAGGCCTTCGTCATCAACATTGGGGGCCCCTGTCCGAGCAGCAAGTCCCTCCAGGCCACAGCGCATTAGCTGAACCTCTTCAATATCTTCAACTCTCAAAGGAGCCACCCACGACCCGCGACGAGGAAGGGTGGAAACCAGACCCTCAGCCTCCAATCGCCGAAGGGCGACCCGAATGGGCAAGGTGCTTACCGCGAGCGACGAGGCAATCTGTTTAAGAGGCAACTTGGTGTGCGGAGCCAGCCCATGAACAATTTGATCACGCAGCGCCTCATAGACCTGATCTTCGGCGCTACGAATCGTCAATGGCTTGGAACTGACTATTCCCACCAAAACACCCCTCGAGATGAAGTCCAATATGAGTTAAGACACCCATACATACATGTCTTCTGATGACCGGCACAACTCTAGGTCAGAATGCCAGATTTTGCAACTTTTGATCAAAGATCACATAATTGACCACCTTGACCCCTTGAAGCCCAGTAAGTGCCCTAAATGCGAGTGCCCGAGCAATCTGGGTCAGCCTGGGTGGCTTCGTCTCGAATGGCTCTAGGCCGGTCAGGCTGGGCACCGAGGAACTATACGGGCTGGAGCCTTGCACGTTTCAACCGTAGCGAGATCCAGCAGCGTAACCTCCTAGGCTGCGATACCGCGGCTGCTTACCCCAAGGGCCCAAAGGGTTGAGCGAGTCGCGGTATGGGATCAGTACGCTCGCTTGTTTCGGGCTAGCAACCGTGCTACCAGCAGCAGGTCTCGAACGTAGCGTTTGTTCTAACGTTGTGGACTTCGACTTTATGTATTCTCGCTGCACCACAGATTGGTTGTCACCTAGTTCTTCAAAGCCCCTCTATCTGGATAACACCCGAGCTATAATATCAGATATGCTAAAAGATAAGTACGGACTTGTAACGGGTGGAGCAAGCGGTATTGGTCGAGCGTGCGCAATTCGAATAGCGCGCGAAGGTGGAGCAGTCGTTATTGCTGACTTGGAAAGCTCCCGAGACAAAGGAGAGGACGTTGTCAAAGAAATTCGCTCGTTTGGCGGCACTGCAACATTTTTTTGTTGCGACGTAGCGAAGGAAGCTGACAATGAGGCCCTGGTCAGCGAAGTTGTTTCTCGATACGGCGCCCTAAACTTCGCGCTAAATAATGCGGGAATTGGGCACTACGTTCGATTAGCAGAAACCGAAGCCGCGGATTTTGATCGAGTCATCGCCATTAACCTTCGCGGAACTTTTCTTGGCATGAAATATCAAATCAAACAGATGCTTATCAACGGGGGCGGTGCGATAGTAAACACTTCTTCCAGCGCCGGATTACGCGCCGTCAATTTATTGGGTGCATATAGTGCAAGTAAGCATGGGATTCTTGGACTCACCAAGTCCGGCGCGCTTGAATATGCAAATGACGGGATTCGAGTGAATGCTGTCTGCCCAGGTGCCATCATGACGCCTTTAATGGAAGTCCAATCAGTTGAATACCAGAAGGAATTAGTTAGTCCACAAGCGATGTCTCGATTTGGACAACCCGAAGAAGTCGCTGCGGTAGTAGTTTGGCTGTGCTCGGATGAATCTTCGTTCGTAACAGGCGTCTCTATGCCGGTAGACGGTGGCGGTGACGCGTCTTACTGATTTCAGACGCGCTCCGCTCTCGACCTAGTTTCACACCCCACGGGGGGCGGCAGGCTATGTCGATTCTTGGTTACCGCTTAATGAAGCTAAAACTTGCCTTCATTGTTGAGTTCAGGAATTCTTCCATCGTAGAACGGTAGGCGCACGGTTCGAGGAACGTACCTGTTCTCCTTGACTTCTTGATTCACATAGTTTGCGATTTCCTCGAGGGTTGCAAACCATACGTTCCCTTTGTCCATCATGTATTGAATCATCTTGTCAATTCGAGCGCATCTCGCAAGTCGGCCCGATACAAAAGGATGCCAGACGGCAATCCATAGACCCCCATATTCCCAAGCCGCTTCAAACTGGGATAAGTAAACGTCCATCGCACGATCTGGTGAATTTATCGGCATGGAGTAATGCAAATCCGGATTATGTGTGTATTGAGGCCAGTCATCCATCGCCCAGTCAGTCGGGAGTTCGACTAGTTGACCCAAATCAGACTCGATCATGTACGGGATGTCATCGCCCATTAGGGAAGAATCGTAGAGAAATCCTTCGCGGCTGAGAAAGTTAGCCGAGTTTTTTGAAAAGTTGTACATGGGCGCCCTAAAACCCCTTGGACGTTTTCCCGTCACGTTTTCAAGTGCCGCAAGACCACGCATAAACCAATATTCCTCTTCAGCCGCAGAGAAACTATTGGGATGCTCATGCAAGTACCCATGGTGAGCTATTTCATGACCAGCCGAGACAATCGCACCGACAGTCTCTGGATATCGCTCAGCGCACCAGCCAGGAACGAAGAAGGTCTGCTTTATACCGTACTTTTCGTACATATTGAGAATTCTGGGGATAGCAATCTGGTCATACTGCAACCAAGATGTAGTCGCAATCATTTGGTCTGCAGTGTCTGGATTCTCGACATGGAGAAAACTATCCGAGTCCATGTCGAATGTGATTGCTACAGCGCACTTCGCACCGTCCGGCCACTTGATCGGATTCATGATCATGATTCTCTGGTACTCCTTTTCCTAGTTTGCTTTTTGCAATACCGGCTCTAAATACTTTTTGTCACTCAATACTAAACATCATCCTTGCGTTTTACATGGTCTTGAAAAAAATCGTGACAAGATCCTGCGAAACACTCTCCATAACTTACGGCTTGATCATTACTTTCATCGCTTCCTCCACATCGAGTTGAGCTGCAAATGCTGCGTTCGTGTCCTCGAGTGAAAAGTGATGTGTGACCAAGTCACTGGTATGAATGGCACCAGATGACAATGAATCGATAGCCATGTCAAAATCTCCACCTAAAGACCCCACTACGCGAGGAAGCTTATGCACAATTTTTGATATGTCGATTAACTCTGGTCCTTTAGGGAGAGCCACAAATGCTATCGATCCGCCAGCTCTCACCATTTCAAATGCCAGTGAAATTGTTGCTGGACTCCCTGCACATTCTATTACAACGTCAACCATTGCCCCTTCGTGGAAATGGTATGCACCGACTCCGAAATTATCCTTGGCCCATTCCAACGGCACTTCATTGCGAGCATCACACACTAAGTCTGCCCCATGACTACGGGCAGCTTCCAAGCGTGAATTGGACACCTCAACCACACCCACACGACTAGCACCCGCAATCTTCGCCGCTTGCATGCTTGCGTTACCAATCATCCCTGCTCCGAGGATTACCACCGAGTCCCCGGGCTTGATTCCTGCTGCGACGATTGCATTTAGCGCTACCGCGACTGGCTCAGAAGTCGCAGCCGTATCATCATCGATTCCGTCAGGGATGCGCCAAATATTTTGTCCGATGACCGCTGAAGGAATGGCCACAAACTCAGCAAAAGCACCCGGTAAGCCATACCCGGTCGAATTAGTGAATAGAGCGGGACACAAAATCATCTGGCCCGTAGAGCACCAAAAACATTCTCCACATACCCCTGCATAGAAACCAGTGACACGGTCCCCCTCAGCGAGACCATCTACTGCCGCCCCAACTTCTGCGACCAGGCCCACAAATTCATGGCCCATCACTTGCTGATGAGAGATGTAAAGCCCTGTCTTGTAGCTGTGTAAATCCGACCCGCAAATACCAGATTGCGTGACACGTATTAGCACGTCCCGTGGCCCAATTTCCGGGACTGGAACCATCTCGAGTTCAATATCGCAGGGACCCTTGAAAACTGCAGCACGCATTTCTCTAGCCATTACCACTCTCCATCTCCTAGTTCACCAACACCAAGTCCTAGCCAAAAAAGCACCACTATCGTTCGAGACCGAGCAATGGATCCCAACCCTGTCTCAACGAGTAACGCAACATCCGAGCTGCATACCTCAGTGCAACACCACCGTTGTTGTTGTCCTCTCCAAACGGACTTACGAATCCTTGTCGGTCTTCGGAGTAGAACTTCATGCCAACAGCTCCACCTTTCACCGCAAGATCCTTCACAAACTCCGTTAAATAAGCATCATTCAGCGCGTTTGCGCCACCGATTACAAGAGTCACGGGAGGGCCTTGCTCGATCCCCAATGCTGCACGGTCTTCGCCACTGAGGGACTCGACAAATTGGTTAGATTCACCACTCCACCATTCACTGCCGGACAAGAAGGCAACTGCATCGGCTATCGACGCGAAAGGTGGCTTGAATAATTCATGAAATGACCAATTAGTGAACTCGGGGTCAATGAGTAACTGCAAAGTGGGCAATGTTTGCCCCAATGACAAAGCTCTTTGAACAATAAACGCCGCTAGATAAGCACCAGTGCCTTCACCAGCGACCGCCACGACCTCTGCATCACCATCAATATCTGCAGCGTTTGAAACCGCCCAGTCAAATGCCCGGCAAGCGTCTTCAAAAGGTGCCGAGATTCCCGATTCAGGCGCAAGCCGGTAGTTGGGCGCAACAACAACTACGTTGGCAACATCAGCCAACACTTGACATAAACTCGCGCAGGTGTCAGCGTCTCCCCCAATCCACCCACCTCCATGGAAAAATACAACGATAGGAAATTGTCCGTAACCGTCCGGTCGATAGACCCGCAACTTTAAGGGGCTTTCGCCAGCGGCCACTTCCGTTTCTCTGGTGACATACCGGCCGCTCAGTCTAAATGATGCACCTTCGCACATCTCGCGATACGCATTTCTATACTCAGATAAATTCTCTAGAGATACCTGTGCACTGAGCTTTTCAAAATTGATAGCTGTTTGAACGTTCCGTCCTTTGGCTGAATCCATGTTTCCCGACCTCCATTCTTTCTTCGGCTTTATCGCTTGGACCAAATTTCACAAACTCGTCACTGCTTCTTTTCATATGTGTGACAACGCCTCGCCAACAGGCGAGCCTCAACTCAGATTTAATCCAGGGTAATTCTCCTCCGCCTGTTCACACATTGAGCGATACTCGGGGAAGCCTCCGATAAATGACAAAACCCTTTGAACTTTCCCTTCGACATTGCTCCCCGTCCACCACGAGGCGGTTTGAGCAATAATTGAAGCGTTTGCAATTTCATCATGAATTTGGACGTATTCATCAGTCGCTGCCCTAGATGCTTCCGCCGCAGTCAAATTGTGTTCGCGCATATACATGATTAATCTCAAGATCCAACCTCCTTGCTGCTCAATCAAGGTTGGTCCATTTGTCAGAATTGCAGGGTTCAAAGGTCCGCAGTAAAGAGTAAAGAGATTCGGAAATCCCGGAACCATTAGTCCAAGATATGTTTTGATATCGCTCGCCCAAGCTTGCTCGAGGGTGAGGCCGTTGCGCCCCTGCACGTTTAGTTTCATCAGGGGACCTGTGAAAGCGTCGAATCCCGTTGCCCACACTATGACGTCAAAATCTAATGACTCCGTGCTGGTTCGCAAACCCTTACTGGTGAATTCCTCTATTGGTGATTCCTTTAAGTCGACCAAAGATACGTTTGGCAAGTTGAAAGCGCTGTAATACCCATGTTCAATTGGAGTTCTCTTGCCACCAAACATATCCGTCGGAATTAACTTGCTCGCAACATCTTGGTCTGTGACTATTGATCGAATTTTTGCGGAGAGGAAATCCATCACCGTCTCATTAGCCTCAGGGTCTGTGTAGATATCGCTAAAAGACGAAATTGCAAGTGGAAA
>JBIIOS010000064.1:0-11237 GCA_044336805.1 Candidatus Nanopelagicales bacterium | reverse complement strand
CAATCGGACCAAGTTTTTCGACTACCCGAGCAAGGTTTCGGTTGTGGAAAAGCCGTCCTTGGGTGCGGGTGATCGAAACACTCACGGGTTAATTCTGACCTGTGGCAAGAAAATACCGTGACGCGTTACGTTCACGCAACAGCGCGCACCGGGTGTTCGGGTTATGTGTGTTGGTTCACGCAATTTAATGACGAGGCCGCTGTCCATCCGCACGCTAATCAGTGAGTCGTGCCCGTGAAAAAGTGAGTCGATGATCGTGGCATTGGGGGTTTGGTTCTCGTCAATTGCGATGGCTTCTGGTCGCACGATTAATGTGCCCGAAACCCCGGGGTTGAGTTCACCGGTGTTCTTGGTGAGGTTGACTCCAAAATCTGTGCGAACACTGTTGCCTGCTTCAACAACTGCTGGGATGACGTTGATCTCACCGAGGAGTTGGGCTACCGCTATGGATTCCGGATTGTTGTAGAGCGATAGCGGGACACCGTAAGCAATAAGTTGGCCACCTTGCATGAGTGCTAATTGGTCGGCAGTTGCCAGCGCTTCCTCTTGATCATGGGTAACCATGATTGCGGTGGTGGAGGTCAGGGTGAGAATGCTCCTGATGTCCTCGCGCATTTGTGCTCGCAGTGAAGTGTCCAAAGCAGTAAACGGCTCGTCGAGCAAAATCAATTTGGGTTTGGGTGCTAATGCCCGCGCAAGGGCAACCCTTTGCTGTTGGCCGCCGCTGAGCTCTTGGGGTCTGGTGTGGGCAAATGCCTCCATGCCGATGATCTCGAGGAGCTCGTCAACTCGCGCTCGTGCATTCGGATCGCGTTTAATTCCAAAACGAATATTTGCACTGACGTCAAGGTGAGGGAATAGAGAACCTTCCTGCGGGACCAGTCCGATATTTCGTTTCTCTGGTGGCACGAGTGATGTTGTGCTGGACACCAGCACACCTTCGAGGGTGATTGATCCCGACATTGGCGCAAGAAATCCTGCGATGGTCTTCAGTAGGGTGGATTTACCTGAACCACTTGGACCCAAAATAGCCAAAAGTTGTTTTTCCGCCAGCTCGAAACTGATGTCATTGATGACCGCTTCGCCACAGTAACCAGCACTGAGGCCTTGGATTGAAATTGCGCTCACGCGGCCACCATAGTTTCTTTTTCACTCGTAAGGAAACCACGCGAAAGGGCAAATGAGGGAATTGCAGCCAGGAGAATGAGGGCCAAGGCGTAGGGGGCGGCTGCCCCAAAAGCCGCGAGTTCGGTGCGACTCCACAATTCCGTTGCCAAAGTGTCAAATCCGGTCGGTCGAAGCATCAGGGTTGCAGGGAGTTCTTTCATCGCGGTTAACATGACGAGAAGCCCACCAGCGGCGATACCTGGCAGGGAAATGCGACCACTCGTGGACAACCAGGCGCGTAGCGGTGAGTAACCCAGTGTCTGGGCAACTTGCCCTAACGCTGGGGTAACGGCTTCGAGTGAACTGCGAGATGCACCGAGTGATTTAGGGAGGAAAAGCACCGCGTAGGCGAAAGCGAGTAAGACAAAACTTTGGTAAAGAAATGGCACAGTGTTAAGTGAGAGGTAAACAAGGGAGAGTCCGATCACGATTCCGGGTAAGGCCAAACCAGAGTAGGAGATTGACTCGATCGTGCTGGTGCTTTTTCTGCGAAAGTTTGCAGCGAGCGTGGCTATGGGAAGCGCTAGCAGGACTGCGATCACAGCACCTAGAGCAGAAATCCATGCGGTATTCACTACTGCATTCATCAACTCGGCCCAGTCGAGTGGTCGGCGTGCTCCTTGCGAGAGCCTGATCAGTAACGAAATAATTGGGATGCCAAGGCTGATCACAGCAATCGTGATGAACCACAGGGAGCACAGTGCCGAGTAGGTAGAATTTAGTGGCTTAGGAACAGTTATTGAGGCGACACCTTTATCGGCTCGGAATCGCAGTGAACGTCCGCGAGCCTTACGTTCAAGTGAAATCAGGATTATCGCGAGAATCACCAACATACCGGCAAGAACTGCCGCATTGCTGCGATCAAAGCTTGCCCGATAAGAGGTGTAGATCACTCGAGTGAATGCGTCGACTCGTAACAGTGCCACCGCGCCGAAATCGGAGAGAACATACAGAGCTACAAGTAGTGAACCCGCCGCTGCTGCAGGAATGCTTTGGCGAAATGTTGTCGCAAAAAATGCGGTAGTGGATTTTTCACCCAGTGACCTGGCAACTTGCTCAAGTCCTATGTCGGCGGATCGAAGTGAAACTAATAGTGGCAACAGAACGTAGGGGAAGCTAACGGCAGTTAACACCAATGCCGCCGCCCAAAAGCCGTTCATGCCGGGAATTAGTGCAACCCACGCGTATGCAGCGACATAAGAGGGGATTGCAAGTGGTAGCGCGGCGGTTGTGAACCAGAATCGTCGAAATGGCAGTTGTGTTCGCGTAAGTAAAAGTGCTGTGGGGTAACTGATGAGTAGGGAAGCTGTAACAACGACTAGTGCTAAACCAACACTGATACCAACCGTCTCCCAGGTCCGCACGCGAGTGAGAATTGAAACAATTTCGCTGACTCCCGCCCCGCCAATTCGAATCGCCAGATACACCAGTGGAATCGCAGCGACACACGCGCAAAGCGCCGCTCCCCAGAAAAGGAGGAGCGGCGCTTTCGCGTCGTTTTTATTGTGCATAGTTGAATTCAGAGTAGGCCAACGTCTTGCAACATAACCAGAGTTTCTGGAAGGTCAGCGAGTTGAGCGAGTTTGATGTCTGGTCCCGCGAGTGTGTCAAGTGCGGGCAGGTCAGGTGCCGCTGCGACTCCTGCGACCAGAGGGTATTCAAAAGTGTTGCTAACAAACCACTCTTGGGTGCTGGCTGAGAGCAACCATTGAACAAACTCGATAGCTGCCTGGTTGTCTGATGCTCCCTTAAGAATTCCCACGCCGGCAACATTGACCAGTGATCCTGGATCTTTTGGCGCCATAAAGGAAATCTGAGCACGCATGTTCTCTTTGCCGACCTCAGCTGCTTTTTCATACCAGTAGTAGTGGTTGACCAAACCTAATTGAACCTGCCCACTGTCCACTGCATCGAGAATTAATCCGTTCTTTTCATATGACTGAACATCGTTTTTGACTAAATCGGTGAGCCACTCTCGTGTGACTTCTTCACCCTGTGTCATCCGCATGGCTGTCACAAATGATTGAAAGGAACCGTTGGTCGGTGCAATTGCAACTTGGCCGCGCCATTTTTCATTGGTGAGTTCAAAAATTGATTGGGGAACCTGATCTACTGGAACATTTTGAGCGTCAAAGGCAATCACTCGTGCCCGCCCTGTGACACCCGTCCAGGTGTTGTTGACCGCCCGGTACTGCTCGGCTACAAGACTGGTGACGCTCTCGGGCAATGTGCCAAGAATTCCTTCCACCGCACCCAATGCACCCGCATCTTGGGAGAGGTAAACCTGAGCGGGTGACTTGTCACCCTCCTCGAGCATTTGAGCCGCCAGTTCTGCGCTGTCACCGTACCGGGCCGAAATGGTAATCCCGGTGGCTTCAGTGAACTCGGCAAAAAGTGGTCCTACGAGTTCTTCACTGCGACCGGAGTACACCACCAGATCATTCGTCTCTGAGGAGTCTGCGGAATCTGCGTTGGCGCTGGTGCTCGCGCTGGAACTGGAATCACCCGAGCAGGCGGCCAAGGCAGGGAGGAGGAGCGCCGCGGCAGCGAGGGCGCTCAATTGTGTGCGTGTGTTTCCGCGTGAGAATAAAAGCCGTGGGATTCGGCGAAGCGGTGACATGACTCCCTTTCAGGGGTTAGGTTAGGGTTACCTTACCAATGTAAGGGATAGCGGATTGTGGCCAGCATTCGGGGGTATCGTTTTTCTATGACCCGGACGGCCCTCACAAAAAATGGATTTCCCCCGAAAATTTGCGTGACATGCGGCTTGCCTTTTGAGTGGCGTAAGAAATGGGCTCGCGATTGGGACCAGGTCAAATACTGCTCGCAGAAATGCAAACGCTAATGACCTTCTCTGCCCATTAGTGTTCCCATGTGAGGGAAGTCGTTGATGTAGTTGTGGTGGGCGCCGGAGCCAGTGGGCTGCGACTTGCGGGAATCTTGGATCAGGCGGGGGTTTCGGTTGCAGTACTAGAGGCCCGTGCGCGGGTGGGTGGGCGTTTGCTTTCGGAGGATCCGGGGGTTGATTTAGGCGCAACGTGGTTCTGGCAAAACGAAAGTGAAGTCAGAGAAGTAATTCAGGAATGTGGCTTGGAAACTTTCCCTCAGCACACGCGCGGAAACATGATGTATCAAATTCCGGGAAGCGTGCAAGAACTTGATGGAAATCCATTAGATCAAAATGCCTGGCGCATTGTTGGAGGCACTCAGAAGCTTGCGATTGGACTTGCCGAATCCTTGCCCCCAGAAACAATCCAGACGTCAACAAAGGTGATCGCGTTGCATTTTGAGCCGAATGGAGACCGAAGGGTCACCCTGACAACCGATCAGGGTGTTCGTACAGCACGATGTGTCGTGCTGGCGGTACCGCCTGCGACAGCACTTGCCTACATTTCCTTTAGCCCAGAATTACCAGCAGATCTAGTCAGTGTTGCCAGAAGCACGCCAGTCTGGATGGGTGCAGTGACGAAAGCGGTCGCAATTTACGACTCACCATTTTGGCGCGAACGGGGATTGTCGGGAAGTGCCATGAGCCACGTGGGTCCTCTACGCGAGATCCATGACGTAAGTGATGTGAACGCAAGTTTTGGTGCACTCTTTGGATTCAGCCGCGAACGAATCACCGAAGGAGCAATTACCGCTCAACTTGCGGAAATTTTTGGCCCGGAAGCGAAAGCACCCCGATCGGTACGCATCAAAGATTGGAGTAGTTCGGAGCTCACTTCACCACCAGGAGTACATCAATTAAATGATTATCAACTTTTTGGTTCCAAAGTATTACGCGAGGCACACTTTGGCGGACGCCTATTTTTTGCGTCAACCGAAACATCCGTTGACTCACCAGGGCACATTGAAGGTGCCTTTGCTGCGGCTCGTCGGAGCGCTGAATCAATTATCGCAATGTCACGGTAGTTGGAATTCTTGGTCGCCAACGTCGACCAGTTGCCGTCTGAGTTGATATTTAAGGGTGTGACCCATAGCATCAGATTGCCTGACCCATCCCTCTGTGGAATGAGAAGACTCATGAATGAATTACGGGAACCAAAACTTGCCGGCGAAGGTAGTAGCGACTACGAGGCGTATATCCGTACCGACGAACTTCTTGCACTTCAACCTGAACCCGAAACATGGAAGCACCGCGATGAACTGCTGTTCACGGTTGTCCATCAGTCATCGGAATTGTGGCTCAAGCTCGCAATTGCTGAAATCGACTACGCGGTACTTAATATTTCACAAGATTCGATCCAAGCTGCTTCCCGTTATCTCATCCGGGCACGCGACTGCATTAACTACACGACCGCGCAATTACCGATGCTAGAAAAGATGACACCGTGGGACTACCAGCTCGTGCGCACAGCACTGGGTCACGGATCAGGCTTTGATTCCCCCGGCTTTCGAAATTTGCGGGAAAGTCTGAAACAACTCGTCGAAAGTGTTCAAGCTGCGTTGCAGAGGTCGAATCTTTCATTGGAGAAGTTGTATCTCAATGTTGAAGACAATGAAGCCTTGTACTCGTTGGTCGAACTACTGGTTGACATCGATGAAGCTTTAATGATCTGGCGAAGTGTCCATATCAAAGTCATTGAGCGAGCGATAGGTGCAACCGTTAATGGAACCCAGGGAACACCGGTTGAGGTTGTGCGGAATTTACGTGACCGTTCCATCATGGAAGAGCTTTGGGAAGTCCGGGTTGATCTGACAGACCGAGCCGATCGGGAACTTGCCGGCAATGCATGAATTAGATGAAATAGTTGCCAGAGGGCGATACTTGCCCCAAAGTGGCAACTTGTGTGTAAACCGCAATGATTAAGCCATGAAGTCTGCCCGCGAAGAATTGTTCATTGATGCCCACACGACCTACTCGTTCACGAACGAACCGGTCACAGATGCGGAGTTGACCGAGATTTACGACCTGGTCAAATTTGCACCAACACCCATGAATTCGCAGTCGCTACGAGTGCACTTTGTTCGCACCTCCGAGGGTAAGGATCGATTGTTGCCTCTGCTCAATGAGGGCAATCGCGAGAAGAGTGCCAGCGCCGCTGCAGTGGCAATACTCGCATTTGATACTGAGTTTGATGCATTTTTACCCGAACATTTCCCACAGGTTCCTAACGCTCGCGACTTCTTTCAAGAGGAGGACAAAAGACTTCGAAGTGCTCGTGAGATCGCGATATTGCAGGCGGGGTATTTTATTCTTGCTGTGCGAACGGTTGGTCTCGATGCAGGACCCATGGCCGGATTTAATCACGCGGGCGTGGACGCAGAGTTCTTTTCCGAGAGTAGCTGGCGATCGCTATACGTTGTCAATATTGGGCATTCAGATCCAGAGGGCCAGCGGCCGCGCAATCAGCGCTTGACCGCTGAACGTGCGATTAGTTGGAGTTAGTGGTCGCGTTCGAGTTGCCAATCTTCATATCTTTTTCCGGGGTAAAATTTGCGGGCATCACCGAAGATTGGGCGAGAGATTGATTGCTGTGCGACTATGCAACGCCGGGGGCAGGCCACCACCCCTTTACGAATGTCTCCGCACGCTAAGTCATAATAACGAGCACAAAGAAATCTGACCGCGTGGAGCATTTGGCATCGACGGTCCTGATCGGATCCACGGAGGTGGCACTGTGTTTCGCATCGTTATTTCCCGTATTGCTGTAGCGGGGCTCACCGCGATAGCCATGGCCAGTGGATCGATTGCCCATGCCGCAAATGACGGAACCGCTCAGGATACCTTTACGACCGTGGTTTCACTTCAACCTGAGACCCATCATCGCCAGTCTGTTTTCAGCGTCGAATTCGATGTCGCCCGTGACCAGGAAAGGCGCTTTATAACCAGTTTGCTGACAGTCAAGGACACTACCGACCGTCTCTTTCTTGGCCAAGAACTCTCATGCACGAGCCCATCGGGCAAATCGGTCGTCGGCATGGAGACGGGCCGTAACTTCTGGCAGAGTGGTCTTGGAAGCACGGTCGCCTCCTTCGTCCTTCGAGCCAATGAAATGGGGCGCTGGAAATGCGAGTCGACCGTGAACCTCTGTGTTCCGGGCAAGTGTGACTCGGGGCAAGGGGGCGGCACTTTAACCTTGGACGAAGGTAGTGCCCTCTCTACCATGAAGGTCAGCAGGCCCCTGGAGTCGTGGTCAACGAGTGCTCGGTTTATTAAAAAGGATCAGGCGATCAAGCCAGGCAAATCTGCCACCCTCAGCAATACGTTTACCGTGGGGCAGGGCACGACTCCGACCGTGATCGGGGAGTTTTCATTTAGTAATTGCATAGAGCCCACCTACCCCAATGCTTGCGGCAAGCTCGCCAGCCACAGCATCAATGGATCAGCAACGGCCTCGATCGCCATGAAAGTCGCCCAGGTTCCGGCCAAGGCTGGAGCACAATGCTCCGTCATCTCGGCAACATCCGGCCAAGGTCAGGGCACGCGCACCATTACGGCAGCTCAACACCATGCCACTTTTTCCATGGAGATACCCAACATCTCACTGAGCTCTTCACCCGATTGCACAAACAAGGTCACGGTTTCGGCTACTTTCCGGTCAATCAAGGGCAACGGCATCGTGATCGAGGGCGGTACGAGCAAGAAGCCGATGTCGTTGGTCAGCATCGGTGAGATCGATACCTCCTACCAATCGATACCAGTGACGCCCTGATCGCGCATCAATGGCGACTTCAATTGTCATCCATGTAGGCCCGCGAAAAACTGGAACGACATACCTGCAGAAGGCCCTGACATTGGCGGCCCCGACACTGCGAGAGTCTGGCGTGCTTTATGTGACTCGACTCGCAGGAGTCGATCGCTACAACCACGTGGCCGCAACCTACGCGGTGTCTGGTTTGCGATCGGGGCGATCGAGCCATATATGGCGGAACGTCAGTGAAGAAAATATTCATGACCTCGTTCGCCAGTTGGATGCTTGGGACGGCCCCGCCATCATTTCATCTGAGGCACTGGGTGGACTGAACACGGCCGAGGCGACCGAGTTCATCTCGCATCTGCCCAGTGCACCGGTGCAGGTGATTGCCACCCTCCGGGCACTACCTGATGTCGTGCTGTCCTCGTGGTCGCAGAACGTGCTCAACCTGCATACCCAGTCCCTCGACACCTACGTCAAGCGCTCTATCAACCGTCGGGCGCAATTGCCACCGTCGGAGCGCTGGCGGCTTTGGGACGAAGATCGCCACGCAACCTTCTGGCGCAGTTACGACTATCCGGGTCTACTTTCCCGGTGGCTGCGCATGGGCTTTCCCGTGAGCGCTGTAGTTGTACCAGACTCCGCAGAGCCGCGCGGTGAGTTGTGGACTCGCTTCCGTAAAGCCGTCAACCTCGACGCTCTTCCTCCGATCGCCCCGCAGGTGCGAGATGCTGAAGCCAATGGAGCTCGATCCCTGGAGGAGCTCGAGGTGATCCGCAATACCGTCATCAGCGCCACCCAACAGGGACTGACGCTGGATGATCTGCAACCACTTCGCGGAAAGCGATGGCAAGTCCCGCAAGGCACCTACCTGCACTCCGGTACTCGGCCGGGATTGGTTCCGGCCACCGCGGAGGTCTTCGAGCAATGGGCACGAGAGGACGCAGGCCTGCTGACCAAACTCCCTATAAATCTCGTTGGTCCGATTGAAGATCTATTGCGTCCTGCGCGCCGACCGGAGACACCACAGCCGGCCGCATCCGCTGAAGTTGCGGGGCGCCTGGTTGCGAGCCGTATCTTTCCGATAGTCTGGGATCAGTATCGCCGCGCGGAGCGGAGCAGCTGGGCCCGGCGATTAAAACGTCGATTAAATCGGCGCGCGGTTCGATTGGGCAGGTGGGTTACATGACCCGCCGGCTACACCTGCATATCGGTCCGAGAAAGTCCGGGACAACCTTTCTGCAGCAGGCACTCATCTCCAATGCGCAGGCGCTGCGAGTCGAGGGTTTGATTTATCCTGCGCCCGGTCGGTCGCTGCGGCAGCGACTTCTGGGTGGGCCTCGTTTTCTCAACCACGAGAAGGAGTTACTTGCCGTCTGCACCGCAGAAGTCAGCTCGACTACCGAGTGGCTCGCGCGCGCACTGGCGGCCAACTCGGGTGACATCATCCTTTCCGGCGAGGCCGTAGCAGCCTGCTCCCCGGCTGAGATGGATCACCTCATCGCCTACTTGGGCGTAGATGAACTCCATGTGATCATCACGGCACGATCATTAGAAGCCGTTATCCCTTCTAGTTGGCAGCAGCACATTCGCAATGGTCGAACGGCCTCGTTGGCGGCATATGTCGAAGACATCGCCAAGCGCAATGACCAGCGCCAGCAGGCTCCGCTGACCTGGGCAACGGAATCGACTCAGGGCTTCTGGCTCGCGAACGACCATGCGGCCCTCGCCGAACGTTGGATCGCCCGAGGGGCACAGGTGAGTGTGGTGACAGTGCCCGCGGGCTCCGCGCCCGCCGAGACGTTATGGCAGCGTTTTCTCGGGGCATTGGGTTTGAGCAGTGTCGCCATTGATGCGATTACTGTCCCAAATATGCAGCCACGTCACGTCGGTCTCACCGCACCCGAGGCTCTCACCCTGAGGGAGATCGTCTGGCAGTTGGAGTGTGGCGGCATGGATCGCACCGAGCGCAGCCGGTGGGCTCATCGCTTGGTCGAGGACGTTTTCCGCGGACGCCCGCAGCGTGGTCCGGCCCTGCATCTGACGGGCACCGAACTTCATCGGGCTCGGCAGTGGGCTGCAGATGACTCCGCACAGTTGGCCATTCTTATCGAGGCCGGTCAGGTAGCTCTCTATGGAGATCTGGCCGACCTGACACCCAGCGAGATCGCGATGGACATTAACCAGGCCCAACTCTCGCGCCAGATCACCAACCTCGGCGGCCGTTGTATCGCCTACCTCGAGGGAGCCCGCACATGATTGTGGTTGTCTGTGGCCAGCACCGCTCCGGCTCGACCCTAACTTGGCAGGTGACTCACGAGTTGCTCACCTCCGCGACGTCTATGTCAGCACCATCTGTATCTGCGCCATTGTCGACCCCGAGGGAGGACTTGCAGATGCTTGCCCTTGACCCAGTCGACGTCCGCATGGTCAAAGTGCACTTTTCCCCGGTAATGAAAAAGAAGGATTTCCCTCAGCGGGGTGCTCGTTACATCTACACCTATCGGGACCCACGTGACGTGGCCGCATCACTCATTCGCAAGGGCCGGTACCAACTCGGTCACGAGAAACGCGGAGTCGAAGGCGTCACGGCCATGATCCGCCGCGAACTGCGCGGTGACACATTTTGGCGAACGCGGGAGACCTTGTGGATCGGGCGCTACGAAGAACTGGCGCAGGATGTTCCCGGACTGGTGTACTCCCTCGCAGAGTTTCTCAGAGTTCCGGTAGACGAGGATTCGGTGAGGCGCATCAGCGACTTTGTCTCCGTGGATCGACAGCGCGAGCGCGTAGCGGATGTCCGTGATTACGGAGTTGATCCTTCCTTGCGCATCACCTCGAACCACATCACCGACGGGCAAGAGGGGGCGTGGCGAGCCACACTTACTTCTGAGGAGGTCGCCGCTATTGAGGTGCTGGCGGCGGATTGGATGCGAGCCCACGGCTACGTGTGCGAGACGCTGCCACGACAGCTGTAACAAAGGGTGTCGCATCGTCCGCCCAGTTGTGATTGGCGAGCACGGCCGCACGACCATTGTTGCCAAGACGCCGGCGGCGTTCTTCGTCCTGATGTAATTCGATCACGGCTGTAGCAGCAGCCGCCGGGTCGCGAAAGGGCACGATGATGCCGGCGTCGTGACGATCGAGCACGTTAACGACGAGCGGCAACGGAGTAGCAACCACGGGGATACCCATTGCGAGATACTCAAACACTTTGGTCGGATGCGAGTTTCGATAGTTGTTCTCGTTGTGCAGCAGTGACAATCCGGTGGTGGCACCTCGCATGCGCTCGATTGCCTGAGGGTGAGACAGACGGCCATGCCAGCGCACATCCCCGTCAAGATCGGCTCGACGAAGTTGCTCTTCGACATCTGAGGACGCCGGGCCCACAATATCTAGGACGATCCCATGGGGGCGCAGCATTCGGCCGAC
>JBIIOS010000063.1:0-11277 GCA_044336805.1 Candidatus Nanopelagicales bacterium | reverse complement strand
TAGTTTCCCAAGTTGCTCAACCAGTCCGCTGGGACCTCTGCATGCAAACAATGCTTGACCTCGGCGTTACCGCAATGATTGAAATCCCACCCGCGGGAACGCTAACGAACTTAGCCAAACGGGCGATGCCCGGTGTTGAGACCCTTGCACTCAAAACCCCCGACGACCTCCCCGCTGCGTGGAAGCTGATTGAAAAGCACGGGGTTAAATCAACAATTGAAACCAGTCCCACCTGGCGTCTGGTGATTTCACCGGCCAAGGGAATCTTCACGTCAGCCGACAACACTTACGCAGAAGGCGATTCACTTCAACCTAACGTGCTCATTGGGTCCATAAAAACCTCCCGCGAACTCATCCCTATTCACGCGCCACACGGCGGTGTCGTTATTGAGTGGCTCGCCCAAAACGGTGATCCGGTTTCCCCCGGGGCGCCGATCCTTCGCCTACACCCGACCGCACAACCCGCCTAGTGATCCGCCCAACAATCACACCAATTAAGGGAGAACATGCCAGCGCTTAACACTGTCTCGGGTGCCAAGCATGCACGTATTTATTCGGTTGGCAGCTACCGACCCAGGCGAGTAGTAACTAATGCTGAAGTGTGTGAACTCATCGATTCATCAGATGAATGGATTCGTGAGCGATCCGGAATCACCGAACGGCGCTGGGCCGGCGAGGGTGAATCCGTTGTTTACATGTCTGCAGAAGCGGCAAAAGTTGCCATTGAGCGAGCCGGTATTTCTGCATCTGATGTTGGACTGGTCATACTGGCAACCATTACCCACCCGTACGCATTCCCGTCTGCTGCTGTTGAGGTTGGTGAGCTCATTGGCGCTCGTGGTGCGCCCGCTTTTGACCTGGCCGCAGCATGTGCGGGCTTCTGCTACGGGGTCGGAATGGCCGCCGATCTCATCCGCGGCGGTAGCGCGAAGTTCATTGTCGTAGTCGGCGTTGAACGCCTCACCGATTATGTCGACAAACACGATAGGGGAACCTCATTTATTTTCGCTGACGGCGCCGGAGCCGTTGTCATTGGTCCTTCGGAGACCGCAGGTATTGGGCCAACCGTGTGGGGTGGCGACGGAAGCCAAAAAGATGCAATCACCGTGAGTGCATCTATGACGGACTACCGGGACGGAATCGTCAGCGAGTACCCCACCGCGGTCATGGCCGGTCAGCAAGTGTTCCGCTGGGCTGTGGGAGAGATGCCCAAGGCGATCAACCAGGCCCTCGAAATTGCGGGTATCACCGCCGCAGACCTGGACGTATTCATCCCCCACCAGGCCAATAATCGGATCACGGATGCCCTCGTTCGAGCCCTTGACCTTCCTGAGAAAGTCAAGGTCGCCCGGGACATCATTACCACGGGAAACACCTCTGCCGCATCGATCCCTTTAGCCATGGACGCCATGCTGCGCAGTGGCGAAGCAAAATCAGGTGACACGGCGCTACTCGTTGGGTTTGGATCAGGCCTTGTGCATGCAGCGCAGGTTGTTACGCTCCCCTAGGTTTCCGCACAAAAAATGCGGGATAACAACACTCCACAATGAAAGGTATGAAATGAGCCAGGAAGAAGTATTGAGCGGTCTTGCAATAATCGTCAACGAAGTTGCCGGTGTTCCCGTTGATCAGATCACAATGGAAAAGAGATTCGTAGACGACTTAGACGTTGATTCACTTTCCATGGTGGAAGTTGTCATGGCAGCAGAAGACAAATGGGGTGTAAAAATCCCTGATGCTGATGCAAAGAACCTCGTCACCGTCGGCGATGCTGTGTCATACATTGAGGCAAATTCCTAAATCGAAGCTTGATGCCAAATAATTAAACACTTTGGCGAAACATCTTGGTGTGGCCAGTGTCAATGGAGTCAATCCAGTTAGTGATCCTTTCACTGACACTGGCACCCACTGAAAACGCAAAAACAATTCATTAACTTGGAGGATTACATGTCCCGCGAAGTTGTAGTGACCGGCATGGGGATGACCACCCCTGTTGGTGGCGACGTCGAATCAAATTGGGAAGCGATCCTTGCCGGTCGACCCGGCATCACTGTGATAAACGAACCGTGGGTCAAGGATCACCCCGCAAGAATTGCTGGGATTATGGCCGTTGATCCACTCACAATTCTTGAAAAGCATGAAACCCGCCGTATGGATCGCTCTCAGCAGTCAGCGCTTATCGCCGCCCGGGAGGCCTGGGCCAATGCTGGTTCCCCCGAAGTTGACCCAGAGCGCCTTGGCACCGTTATCGCAACCGGAATTGGCGGTATTACTTCACTCATGGGGTCATACGACATTTTGCTTGAGCGCGGTCCTTCCCGAATCTCCCCACACATGGTCACCATGATCATGCCCAACGGCCCAGCGGCGATAGTCGGCTTGGAATTCGGTGCTCGAGCCGGAGTTCACACCCCCGTGAGCGCCTGTTCATCGGGTGCTGAAGCTGTTTCCTATGCCGCCCGGATGATTCAAAGCGGCAGAGCTGACATAGTGATTGCTGGTGGCGCCGAAGCCGCAATCCACCCGATCACCATGGCCGGGTTTTCCGCAATGCGCGCATTGTCCACCAGAAACGAGGACCCGCAGGCAGCCTCACGCCCATACGACATTGATCGGGACGGATTCGTCATGGGCGAAGGAGCCGGAATTCTTATCCTTGAATCAGAAGATCATGCCCGATCACGGGGGGCCGTAATCCTGGGACGCTACGCGGGTGCGGGACTGACCAGTGACGGTCACCATATTGCCCAACCTGACCCTGAGGGCGCGGGTGCAGCGCGGGCTATCACTTTCGCACTCGAAGAAGCAGGAATAACCCCAGCCGACATCGCACATGTCAACGCGCACGCAACGTCTACGCCGCAAGGTGACGTTGCCGAGGCAGCCGCGATCCGGCGTGCACTCGGCAGTTCCACAGATACCGTCTATGTTGCTGGTACAAAATCTATGACGGGTCACCTCCTGGGTGGAGCCGGCGCTATCGAGTCGATTTACAGCATCCTCGCATTGCGGGACCGAAAAGCACCCCCAACCGCGAACCTGGAAAATATTGATCCTGAAATAGATCTCAACGTGGGGAATAACGGTCCCGTTGACCTACCACAGGGTGACATTGCGGTCCTCAACAACTCATTCGGCTTTGGTGGACACGACGTCGCCGTAATTTTCAGGAGTGTCTAACATGACAACGGCGACGCAAGAAACCGAACTGGATCCGCGATCGCCCCTAGTCAGACTTGCAAAGTTTTTCGACGACGGTGAATTCACCGCAATCACTCCGATTGATGACAGTGGGGTTCTCTCGGCGGTGGGGACCGCAGGTGGTGTGCACTGTGTTGCTTTCTGCACCGACCCAACCGTGCAAGGCGGAGCTATGGGCGCGGTCGGCTGCCGAGCAATCGTCACCGCTTATGACCGCGCGCTAGCTGACTCCGCTCCCATCGTTGGGATTTGGCATTCCGGTGGCGCTCGCCTGCGTGAAGGTGTTGCGAGCCTTGATGGTGTCGGTCGTACGTTTCTGGCGATGACCCAGGCAAGTGGCAAGGTCGCCCAGATCTCGATTGTGCTTGGCCCCGCAGCCGGTGGCGCAGCCTATGGCCCCGCATTGACCGACATCGTGGTTCTTGGCCCAGCCGGGCGCATTTTTGTTACCGGGCCTGAAGTCGTGCGCTCGGTCACCGGTGAAGACGTTGACATGGATCGATTAGGTGGAGCTGAACCGCATGGCCGTCGCAGCGGTGTTGTTCACATCACCACCGACAGTGAAGAAGAAGCCATCAACAAAGGCGTTCAACTCGTCAAACTCTTAGGCCACCAAGGTTCTCTTGACCTCAGCAGTGTCGCCGACCGCGATCTAGGAGAACTCCTTCCCGAGTCATCACGCCGCGCCTACGACGTGCACCCTCTCGTCGAAGCATTCGTTGACCTTGACTCATTCGTAGAGATTCACACCAATTGGTCTCCCAACATTGTCGTGGGTCTTGGTCGACTCGGCGGGCGAACAATCGGAATTGTCGCCAACAACCCATTGCGGCTGGGCGGCTGTCTTGACTCTTCCAGCGCTGAGAAAGCATCACGATTTGTCCGCATGTGTGATGCCTTCGGTGTACCTCTTGTTGTACTAGTTGACGTCCCTGGCTATCTCCCAGGACTCGGACAAGAGTGGGAAGGTGTCGTGCGTCGCGGGGCAAAACTTTTGCACGCATTCGCCGAATGCGTTACTCCCCGAGTAACCGTTGTTACCCGAAAGGCCTACGGAGGTGCTTTTGTCGCCATGAATTCATCTTCACTGGGCGCGACCAAGGTGTTCGCTTGGCCAAATGCTGAGGTTGCTGTCATGGGCTCCGTTGCCGCCATCCGAATTCTGCACCGACGCCGCTTAGCTGATATCCCCGAAGAAAGCCGGGAACAGGTGGAACTTGAACTCGCAGCAGAACATGAAGTGATCTCCGGTGGGATTAAACGAGCCGTTGACTTGGGAGTCGTTGATTGTGTTGTTGACCCTAAACTCACCAGGCGAGCCGTTGCTCAGGTAATCCTGGACACACCGGGTGCCCGCGGTGCACATGGGAACATTCCTTTATAAATTTCCCTTCGGGTGGACCACGAAAGACCGCTTAGGACACGTTATGCAGCACCCGGATATTGGAGTCCGAGTGTGTGACTCGGAAAGCTTCAAGTTCTTCATCCCAGGGTTCCCCAATCAGCCGTCGAATATCTTCGACCACAGACTCACCCGCTGCATTTAATCGCACAAGTAGACTGCGTAGGCGCTCTTCGTGCACCATGACGTCTCCGTGTACACCGATTGTGGCTCGGAAAAGTCCGAGATCAGGAGTCGCGGCAAACCGTTCGCCTTCATGACCGTCACTTGGATCCTCGGTTACTTCATACCTCACCTGACCAAAAGCCAAAAGTGAACTTGCAATTCGAGAGCCCATGCCTTGTTTCCCGGACCAAATAACGTGGCTTCGCAATTGGCCGGGTGCAACCGGCTGCGGCGCCCATTTCATCGGCACTTCGGTTCCTAGAACCTTGGCCAGCGCCCACTCAAGGTGGGGTGCAACTGCATTTGGACATGAGTGGACGAAGACCAAACCGCGACTCTGAGCGGGTTCAGATCCACTGCGTGAGTAACTTACTGCTGACATGTTGACCTCCTTGTTGTGAATGACGCCTTCCCCAGCGATTTCACAAACAGGTCAACAGGTTTCTCCAACTACTTCATTGGAGCTTCCCCAAATTGTAACCCTGCATAGCCGAATCCCCTGCATTGACGGGGGTTTGACCATATTTCTACATGCGTCATTAGAGGCCCTCATAATTATGTGATTACAATCATATGGTTCGAAAACGTCGAACGCCCCGAACTCTGCCCGGGCCACTTCGACGCGCGACTATAGTTACGAGGGCTTGAGGCGGTGTCAATCAGTAAAATCAATCAGAGCTTCCCAACGACCGATAGGTAGGTGACATGCCGGTTCTCACTTCTGCGGTCGATCCAACCTCCGAAGCGTTTGCACGGAACGCGAACAGCATGCGCGGGCTCGTCCAAGAATTGCGCGCTCACTTGGCTAAAGCCGCTCTCGGAGGGCCGGAAATCAGCCGCGTGCGCCATGTCGAGCGCGGGAAACTTCTTACTCGTGAACGGATCGATGCACTTCTCGATCACGGCTCACCCTTTCTCGAGCTTTCCCCGCTAGCCGCCTTCGGCCTGTACGGTGATGAAGCACCGGCTGCAGGCATAGTCACCGGTGTTGGGCGTGTACACGGTCGTGAAGTCGTTGTCGTTGCCAATGACCCCACGGTAAAGGGCGGAACTTATTACCCGATGACGGTCAAGAAGCACCTTCGGGCTCAAGAGGTTGCTTTACATAACTGCCTGCCCTGCATTTATTTGGTTGATTCGGGGGGCGCGTTCCTCCCCCTCCAAGACGAAGTCTTCCCCGATCGGGAACACTTCGGCCGTATCTTTTTCAACCAAGCCATCATGTCGGCCCGAAGCATTCCCCAGATTGCTGCAGTTCTCGGCTCATGCACCGCGGGCGGGGCATACGTGCCGGCGATGAGCGATGAATGCGTGATCGTCCGAAACCAAGGAACTATTTTCCTCGGAGGACCGCCCTTGGTGAAGGCTGCGACCGGTGAAGTAGTAACACCCGAGGAATTAGGTGGCGGGGACCTCCACTCACGCGTGTCAGGGGTGACCGATCACCTTGCAGAAAACGACAATCATGCTTTGCTCATCGTTCGTGACATCGTCGCCACTCTTCCGCCCTCAGCTACAGCAGAGTGGAGCGTAAGCGACAGCCAAGAACCACTTTTCCCCGCTGAAGACCTTTACGGCATCGTCCCCGATGATGCGCGCACCCCTTATGACGTGCACGAAATAATCGCACGAATAGTTGATGGTAGTGAGTTCACCGAGTTCAAGTCGGAGTACGGGGAAACAATCGTCACGGGATTTGCCCGAATCCACGGAAATCAAGTAGGCATCATCGCCAATAATGGCGTGCTGTTTTCAGAGTCAGCCATGAAAGCGGCTCACTTCATTGAATTGTGTGACCGGCGCAAGACCCCACTTGTTTTCCTACAGAATATTTCCGGATTCATGGTCGGTCGCGAATACGAAGCCGGTGGAATCGCTAAACATGGAGCCAAAATGGTTGCGGCAGTAGCCTGCGCGCGCGTACCCAAATTCACCGTCGTTATTGGCGGCTCGTACGGAGCGGGTAACTACTCAATGTGTGGACGTGCGTATTCGCCCCGGTTCATGTGGATGTGGCCCAACTCGCGCATTTCTGTCATGGGTGGCGAACAGGCCGCTAACGTCCTTGCCACTGTCAAACGAGATCAAGCAGATTCGCGATCACAAGAGTGGGCGCAAGAAGATGAGATCGAGTTCAAAAATGGGGTCCGCGATAAATATGAAACTCAAGGAAGCCCCTATTACGCGTCAGCTCGACTCTGGGATGACGGCATGATCGACCCGGTGGATACCCGCCGAGTTTTGGGCTTGGCCATCGCGGCTTCTGCGAATGCACCTCTTGAGCCCATTTCCTACGGCGTCTTTCGGATGTGAGTATGTTTACAAAAGTCCTAGTTGCAAACCGCGGAGAAATAGCCGTGCGGATTATGCGCACGCTCAGAGACATGAACATTGCATCGGTCGCTGTGTTTAGTGAAGCCGATAGGAATGCTGAACATGTTGCAGTCGCCGACGAGTCCGTCCTGATCGGACCGGCAGATGCTGCTCGCAGTTACCTCGACATTTCACGCGTGATCCAGGCTGCCCAGAACAGCGGTGCCCAAGCGATCCACCCCGGTTACGGCTTTCTTTCGGAGAACGCGGACTTTGCCGCCGCTTGTGAGGCAGCTGGAATCGTATTCATCGGACCATCAGCTACAACCATCGCCTCGATGGGCGACAAAATCGAGGCAAAGCGTGCAGTTGTGGCACTCGGACTGCCCGTGGTCCCTGGATTCAGCGAAGCAGGGGCCGACGATGCCAGACTGATCGAAGAGGCCAAGAACGTCGGTTTGCCGCTCATCATTAAACCTTCGGCTGGCGGTGGCGGAAAGGGCATGCGAGTCGTCCATTCATTCAGCGAACTCCCAGCGGCTTTGGCTTCGGCTCGAAGAGAAGCCATGTCCTCCTTCGGCGACGACTCGCTGCTGTTAGAAAGATTTATTGAAACCGCACGACACATTGAGGTCCAGGTCATCGGAGATACATTCGGAACGGTAATCAACGCAAGCGACCGAGACTGCTCACTCCAACGCCGGCACCAAAAAGTTGTGGAGGAAGCACCAGCACCCAACCTCCCCGACAACGTCCGTGCATCAATGCTCAACGCTGCCGTCGAGATAGCACGCTCTGTCAATTACACGGGAGTAGGTACTGTGGAGTTCGTCGTTGATGCGCTGAATCCGCTCGACCACTTCTTTTTAGAGATGAACACCCGTCTTCAAGTCGAGCACCCGGTAACAGAGATGGTCACAGGGCTTGATCTCGTGGAACTTCAGTTGCGCATAGCGGCAGGTGAGCCATTGCCGGTCACTCAAAGCGACGTACAAGTAACCGGTCATGCTGTAGAGGTTCGTGTATACGCCGAAGATGGCAATCACAACTTCATGCCGTCATCAGGCCGACTAGTCCATTACTCGGTACCTGACAACGTTCGCGTCGACTCAGGTGTCCGCCAAGACGACGTGATCGGGACCAACTACGACCCGTTGCTATTCAAGGTAATCGCTCACGCCGACACTCGAGCTGAAGCCTTCATTCGCATGGACACGGCGCTACAGAATTGTGTTGTGCTCGGAGTAGCCAACAACATCTCAGTACTCCGAGCTCTCGTCCAAGATTCGCAGGTTCGCTCTGCCGATTTGAACACCGGACTCATAGAGTCCCTGGGCTTAGGTCAAACCCCCGTTCACCCAGGCCACCATGAAATGATCGGTGCCGCTCTTGTTCTCACCAATTCACTTACTCCAATGCGCCCAAGCACAGCGTGGGAGATCGCTGACGGTTGGCGGGTGGGACAGCACGCCGAGACATCTTGGACGTTGACCTCCGGCCCCGATTTCAGTACACAGGTTGCTATTTCATCTGACGGGTCAAGTTTTTGGGCCACTGTTGACGGTGGCGAGCCTGTGCGTTGCTCGATTATGCCGCGTCCGCCACGGAAGGACTGCTACTCCGTAGTGGTTAACGAACTAGCCAAAGAAGTCACAGTTGCCCTTGATGGCAACCGAGTTTTGATCGGCACCGCCGGCTCATCATGGGAACTTAACCTTCCTGGTGAAGGTACCCATGATGACTTCACCAGTGGTGAAAGGTCTCTGGACCATGTTCGTTCACCGATGCCCGGAACGGTCGTGGTTGTCGAAGTCGCAGTTGGTGACACGGTCACAAAAGGGACCGTGTTGGCGGTTGTGGAAGCGATGAAGATGGAGTACTCACTAACCGCGCCACATGACGGTGTTGTGATCGCAATCTCAGCTCAGGTAGGAAGCTCGGTCGCCAAGGATGCCGTTTTGGCGGAAGTCAGCCCAATAAAGACAAACCCGTGAGTCCCATGCGCAGTCCATCACGAGTCTCGATGGACAATCTGCCTAGCCGGGTTCGGATCTGGGAAGTAGGTCCCAGGGACGGATTACAGAATGAAGCCTCGATTATCGAAACCGCAACCAAGATTGAATTTATCAATCGCCTTACCGATTCAGGACTACCCGTTGTGGAAGCGACGAGCTTTGTTCGGGCTGACCGAATCCCCCAGTTAGCTGATGGCGCCGAAGTGATGGCAGGTATCTCGCGCCGTGCAGGAACGCGATACCCGGTACTGGTGCCCAACGTTAAAGGTCTCGATTCTGCTTTGGCAGCGGATGCAAAAGATATCGCTGTTTTTGCGAGTGCAACGGAAACGTTTGCCCAGCGAAACCTCGGCAGATCTCTCTCAAATCAAATGGAGATGTTCGCCCCTGTATTGGATCGTGCACGTATTGATCAAATCCCTGTTCGAGGTTATGTTTCCATGTGTTTTGGTGATCCATGGGAAGGGTTCGTCGACCCTTCCCGCGTCGTCGACGTCTGCGTTGAACTTGTTGAAAGAGGATGCAGTGACGTGAGTCTGGGTGACACCATCGGCGTTGCCACACCCGGTCAGGTTCGACAACTCATTGCCATGCTTGTGTCGGCGGGAATAAACATCGAACAGATTGGCGTGCATTTTCACGACACCTACGGGCAGGCGCTGTCTAACACATTAGCCGCCCTTCAGAGCGGGGTCTGGACCGTTGACGCTTCCGCAGGTGGTATCGGCGGCTGTCCTTACGCACTTTCGGCCACTGGCAACTTAGCCACCGAGGACCTGGTCTGGATGCTGGAGGGACTAGGTGTCGAAACCGGAGTAGATCTCGAAAAGCTTACGGCGACATCGCTTTGGCTAGCGGAGTATCTCGGTCGACCCGTGCAGTCACGCGTGGGGCGAGCGTTATCTCCGTAGTGCAGATTCCGTTTCAACAAAAGTCGACATCCTCATGAGCACCCTGCTACACTAACGATCGTTAGTTTGAGTATTTCCTGTCATCCAAGAACAGCCGATCCCCAAGGAGAAATCGTGGAATTCGCATACAGTGCCAAAGTAGAGGCTCTTCGGGAGCAGGTCACAGATTTCGTCAACAACACGGTTATTCCACTTGAGCCGCTCTATCAGTCACAAAAACCTGAAATTGGTCCCTGGGACACCCCTCCGGTCATTGAAGATCTCAAAGAGCAGGCACGGGCACTTGGCCTATGGAACTTATTTCTTCCTGGCGATCGTGGCGCAGGACTCACAAACCTTGAATATGCACCGCTCGCCGAGATTTCCGGCCGAAGCCCGTGGATGGCACCGGAAGCAATGAACTGCTCCGCGCCAGATACCGGCAACATGGAAATTTTCTATCACTTTGCAACCCCTGAAGTCCGCGAACTATGGCTACCGCAACTTCTCGATGGCAAGATCCGTTCCGTTTATTCGATGACGGAGCCAGCTGTGGCCAGTTCCGATGCGAACAACATCAGCCTCCGAATCACGGAAGAGGGAGAAGGCTTCCGGGTTAAGGGCCGCAAGTGGTGGTCCAGCGGAGCCATGAGCCCCCACTGCAAGGTTGGCATCGTGATGGGGCTCTCTGATCCCGATGGTGAGCGACACAAGCGACACTCAATGATCGTGGTTCCCTTGGATACCCCTGGGGTCAATATCCTTCGGTCTACCAGTGTCTTTGGGTTTAGCGATAGCGGCCATGGTGGCCACGCAGAAATTGAATATGACTGCTGGGTTCCAAGCGACCATCTTCTTGGCGAACTCCACAGCGGCTTCGCGATTGGCCAAGCGCGTTTGGGCCCAGGACGAATCCATCACGCAATGCGACTTATCGGCATGGCCGAACGCGCATTCGACATTATGTGCGAGCGTGCACACACCAGATTCCCATTCGGAAAAGCAATCGCCGAACAGGGTGTCTTCCAGGACTGGGTCGCAGAAGCCCGCATCCGAATTGAGCAGGTTCGATTACTGGTGCTCAAGACAGCTTGGTTGATGGACACGGTAGGTAACCGCGGGGCTGCCGTTGAGATCTCGGCCATCAAGGTTGCCGCACCAAACATGGCCCAATGGGTTATCGATCGGGCAATCGAGACGTGCGGAGGAGCAGGAGTAAGCCAGGACTATCCACTAGCCGAGCTCTACGCCCAGTCCCGCATGCTCAGTATCGCCGACGGACCAGATGAAG
>JBIIOS010000062.1:0-11280 GCA_044336805.1 Candidatus Nanopelagicales bacterium | reverse complement strand
CGCTTCAATGCGCTATGGACTAACTCGTGGTTACCCCGTGTACCTCTCGACAAAGAACACAATCCTGAAGGCGTATGACGGCCAATTCAAAGATATTTTTGCTGAAATCTTTGAGACTGAATTTAAGGCCGAGTTTGAGGCCGCCGGAATTACCTATGAACACCGGTTGATTGACGACATGGTGGCTGCCGCCATGAAATGGGAGGGTGGCTACGTCTGGGCCTGCAAGAACTATGACGGTGACGTCCAGTCGGACACTATTGCCCAAGGGTTTGGTTCACTGGGCTTGATGACCAGTGTTCTCATGACACCCGATGGCAAGACGGTTGAAGCAGAAGCTGCCCACGGTACGGTCACTCGGCACTACCGCCAGCACCAGCAAGGAAAGCCAACGTCAACCAACCCAATTGCTTCAATTTTCGCGTGGACACGCGGGCTTGAGCACCGAGGAGTACTCGACAGCACCCCCGAGGTCAGCGAGTTTGCTCGCACTCTTGAGCGGGTCTGTATTGAAACGGTTGAAGCGGGTGACATGACCAAAGATTTGGCTATGTTGATCGGTCCGGAGCAGAAGTGGCTCACAACACAGGATTTCCTGAGCGCAATTGACACCCGCCTGCAAGGAGCAATGCGTTCCTAACGTGAATATAGTTCTAAGGTTGAGCCCATGAGCGAGCTCTTGGTCAACTTTGGTGTGATCTTAATTTTTGTCCTGATCGGTGGGTTTTTCGCTGCGGCCGAACTCGCTTTAGTTTCCGTTCGCGAAAGCCAGGTCACGCGTTTGGCGGAGACTTCCAAGCGTGGACGAATTCTTGCCGGCTTAACCGCTGACCCGGGGCGCTTCCTTGCGGCCGGCCAAGTTGGGGTGACCCTCGCCGGGTTTATTTCGGCTGGTTTCGGCGCGGCCACAATTGCACCTGATCTTGCTGTCCCGCTCGAAAACTGGGGGCTCAGTGAGACAGCCGCCAGCACGGTCGCGTTTGTTTTGACCACGGTCGTGATCGCATATATTTCATTGGTTTTGGGCGAGTTGGTTCCCAAGCGAATTGCACTACAGCGTGTTGAGCAGGTCGCATTATTTGTCGCCGGACCTATTGAGCTCACTGCAAGGATCACGCGACCATTTATTGCGGCACTGGGTGTGTCAACGAATCTGATTGTCCGTTTGTTCGGAATTGACCCCAAAGCGGCCAAGGAACAGATGAGTGGTGAAGAGCTCCGGGACCTCGTGGCAGCCCACGAAGACCTCAGTGTTGAAGAGCGCGAAATGATTGACGACATTTTTGCCGCAGGGGAACGCGAACTCAGGGAAGTCATGATGCCTCGTACAGAAGTGTCCTTCCTGGATGCTTCGTTGTCGGTATCCAAGGCGATTCGTTTAACCTCTGACCAACCGCATTCACGTTATCCGGTGATTCGTGGTAGCGCCGATGAAGTGGTCGGCTTCGTTCACATTCGCGATCTGCTCGACCCAGACCTCAATGACCCGAGCATTCTCGTGGGCAGACTGGCGCGCGAGGTTTTAACTTTTCCAGCGAGTAAGGAAGTGATCAGCACACTGACTGAAATGCGTCGGATGAGGGCGCATTTAGCCATGGTCCAAGATGAATATGGCGGTACGGCCGGCCTAGTCACCATGGAGGATCTGGTGGAAGAGCTCATCGGTGACATCAAAGATGAATATGACGTTGAGTCCCCAGCCCATGAACTAGGCGCCCTGGGCGAAATAACGGTTGATGGACTTCTCAATCGTGACGACTTTGAAGACCGAACCTCAATTGTGCTGCCGGAGGGACCATTTGAAACGGTTGCCGGCTTTATTATTTCCCAATTGGGGCAGTTGCCAGAGATTGGTGACAAAGTTGAAATAGGCAATCACGAATTTGTTGTCACCGAACTCGATGGTCGTCGCGTATCGCGAGTGCGCGTGGTGACCCACGAAATAAACAGTGAAATAAATGAGCAGTAAGGAATAAAACGACGGTGACAAATAGTAACCAGAAACCACGGGTCTTCTCGGGTATTCAGCCAACTGCTGATTCTTTCCACATCGGCAATCTCTTGGGGGCTTTACAAGCGTGGGTGAAACTTCAGGAAAGTCATGATTCTTTTTTTTGCGTGGTAGACCAACACGCGATCACCGTTGACCACGATCCTCAACTGCTGCGCAAACGCACGCTCGTATCTTTTGCTCAGTTGCTCGCAATTGGGTTAGACCCAGAGAAGTGCACGGTTTTCGCTCAAAGTCAGGTCGCGGCTCACAGCCAACTTTCGTGGATCCTTCAATGCCAAACTGGATTCGGTGAGGCAAGTCGGATGACCCAATTCAAGGATAAAAGTTCGAAAGCGGGTAATGATCGCTCAACGGTTGGTTTGTTTACCTACCCAATCCTGCAGGCCGCCGACATTTTGCTGTACCAATCAAATGGTGTCCCTGTGGGGGAGGACCAACGCCAACACCTTGAATTGACGCGTGATTTAGCGCAACGGTTCAATACGACATTTGGGGAAACATTTGCGGTTCCTGAAGTGATGGTGGTCAAAGAAACCGGTCGAATAGTGGACTTACAAGACCCCACATCCAAGATGAGTAAGTCAAGTCCGAGTGGTTGCGTGTTCCTACTCGATGAAAGCAAAGTGGCCGAGAAAAAGATAAAGAGTGCGGTCACCGACTCGGAGGCTGAAATTCGTTTTGATGAGGGGATAAAGCCCGGTGTGTCTAACTTATTGACTCTACAGAAAGCAATCACGGGAAAGTCAATTGATGTGCTTGAGTCGGAATATGTAGGACGTGGTTACGGAGACTTGAAAAAGGAAACTGCTGAAATTGTTTTGGGAGTGATTGAACCGATCCGCACAAGAGTCGATGAACTGTTGACCGACCCGGCCGAGTTGCAAACCTTGATGAATAGGGGAGCGCAGAAGGCGCGAGAAGCTGCTGCACCGACTCTTGACCTGGTATACGAGCGGGTGGGTTTTCCGACTAATTCTCGAGAGTAATTTTTCCTTTTCCGGCGAGCCGCCCGCGGTTTTTTCGTTGGGTGAAAGCCGAACGTACCCCGTAGAGCATAAATGCGACTATGGCCGCAAAAAGAATCATCCAGCCAATTGCTAAACCATCCAGTCCTGAGCCAGCTGTCGTCGTGCTCGTGGGCTGTGCAGCAATTTTGGCATCTATGTAGGTATCCGTATTCGACTGTGCCGTGGAATCCAGGCTGGCCGCAGGTAAAGTATTTTGTCCAAGTACACCGACAGGCGTGACCTTATCGCCGTTGGCAAAAGCCCAGGTTAAAAGTTTTTCGGCGGCGGTTGAACTAGCTTCTTTGATGCCCATCAGTGCAACAATGTAGGTCGTTCCCTTGCGCTCCGCGGCCCCGATAAAGGTTCGTCCCGCATTGGTGGTGTACCCAGTTTTGAGGCCGATTGTTCCTTTGAAGTTGCCAAGCAACATTCTATTTTGTGTGTAGATAGTTTTAGTTTTTTTCTTGTTTGCAAACTCGTGTTTGGTGGTCCCGACAATTTCCTTAAAGTAGGGCAAGGCCAATGCCGAGCGGCCTATGGTCGCAAGGTCATAGGCGCTGGACACTTGCCCTGGAGCGTCAAGCCCGCTGGGGTTTCTTGCGACCGTATCAAGGGCACCGAGCGAGTCGGCAATCTCATTCATTTGCGCCACGGTTGATTTCACGGTGCCGGCGCCCTGAGCCAAGGCCAGCGCGGCGTCATTGGCACTGGGAAGAAGGAGTGCATAGAAAAGGTCATTGACGGTGTAGTCCCGCCCACGGACTAGGCCAACCTTGTTGCCGTAAGTATTGACGGCCCGCTTTTTGGCCTTGATCATGGCTGCGGGGTCTAACTGGGGAATTAAGGTCAATGCGGTCAAGGTTTTTAACGTACTGGCGGGTGCACGCAGAACGTGTGGGCCTTTCGCCGCCAAGATTTCACCGGTATCAGCATTAGCCACCACCCAGGTCTTTGCCCACACTTCCGGCAAGGGATCTGCCCCCTCACCCAATGCGACGATTTTCCCTTTTCCCGTGAGCAGTTCTCCACCTACCGGGCTTTCACCAGGCACGGCAATCGCCGGGACCGCAACAATGCTCACTCCCAGAACCAGGGCCGCGGCGCTCGCCAGCGCGAAGGATGCGAGCAAACTGTGCCGTTGGGAATTTCGTGGACGCATAACTTCTCAACCCTAACCCCATTGCCCCAATAGGGGAAAAGGCACCGCCGGGTGTCAATGGGGACACACCCTGGCCAAAGCCCGGGTCCGGAGACTAAGTTTAGGCCACAGTCCCCCCATGAAAGGCCCCAACTTGAGCACAACAGCCCTCTCTGATGCACTACCTTCCAACACCCCAACCCGTCTTTTGATTGGAGGAGAGTGGGTGGCGACCGCTGCGGGGCTTAATGTGATTAATCCGGCCTCCTACAGCACTTTGGCCACTATTGGCGACGCAGGTGTAGTCGAGGGCATTCAAGCGGTTGACGCAGCCCACGAGGCATTCCAAACGTGGTCGATCACCCCAGCCCGCGTTCGCGCTGAAATATTACGAAAAGCATTTGAAATAATGGTTGCCGAAATCGATGACTGTGCTCGACTCATTGCCCTTGAAAATGGCAAAGCCTGGCGGGATGCCATGGGTGAATCGCTCTACGCCGCTGAGTTCTTCCGCTGGTTTTCTGAGGAAGCATCGCGGGTTGAGGGTGGATTCCGCTATGCGCCCAACCGTGACAAGACCATCATTACCGACTACAGGCCTATGGGCGTTGCTTACATGATCACCCCCTGGAATTTCCCTGCAGCCATGATTACCCGCAAGTTGGGTCCCGCACTTGCTGCTGGTTGCACCGCTGTTGTCAAACCACCCTCTGAAACTCCACTAACAGCACTCTGGATTGGGAACATCCTTGAGCGTGCCGGTGTACCTGCCGGTGTTGTCAACATCGTGACCACCTCGCGATCGGGTGAAGTATCTAGCGCGATTCTGGCCGACCCACGTGTTGCCACTTTGTCTTTCACCGGATCCACCTATGTTGGCAAGGTGCTACTCAAGCAGACCGCAGATCGAGTACTCCCCAGCTCGATGGAGCTTGGCGGGAATGCACCGTTCATTGTGCTTGAAGGATCCAATGTTGATCACGCAGTTGACGGAGCCATGGTTGCCAAAATGCGTAACGGTGGCTCTGCCTGCACTGCCGCCAATAGGTTCTATGTGCACGAATCAATTAGTGGCGAGTTCGCCGACAAGTTTGAGGCGGCATTGCGAGGTCTTAAAATTGGCCCCGGTACTGACCCGATTAACGAACTGGGCGCAATGGTGAGTGACAAGGAGCGCGACAAGATTCTGGAGCTCATTGGTGAAGCGGAAAATGAGGGAGCGCAGATCACCCAGGCTGGTACCGCTCCCGATACCGGCGCATTCATTGCCCCGCGAATTGTTCGTGGCATTGAGCATGGCTCGGTACTGACCCGTAATGAAATATTTGGTCCAGTTGCACCGATTGTGACGGTTTCCAGCACCGATGAGGCTGTTCGCCTGGCAAATGACACGGAATACGGACTGATTTCCTATGTGTTCGCCAAGGACAATGGCGAGGGAATCAAAGTTGCCCGCCGAATGGAGTCCGGCATGGTTGCTATAAACCGCGGAATCGCCTCTGACCCGGCCGCGCCTTTTGGTGGCATGAAGGAATCAGGGTTAGGCCGCGAGGGCGGGTTCGCCGGAATTCATGAGTTCTTGGAGACCCAGTATTTCGCCGTTGACGTGTAATACGGATATTACTGTTAACACCGCGTGATGCCGACTAGATTCGGCGGAAAATGAGTGCTTGCTTAACTTCGGCAATTGCCTTGGTTATTTCAATGCCTCGGGGGCAGGCATCGGTGCAGTTGAAAGTGGTGCGGCAGCGCCACACGCCTTCTTTGTCGTTAAGGACTTCAAGGCGAGCGTTTGCTCCCGCATCACGGCTGTCGAAGATGAACCGGTGGGCGGCAACAATCGCAGCTGGGCCGAAGTACTGCTCATTGGTCCAAAAAACGGGGCACGAAGTGGTGCAGGCAGCGCACAAAATGCATTTGGTGGTGTCGTCGAACCGGGCACGATCCTCAGCGGATTGAATGCGTTCTTTGGTGGGCTCGTGACCCTCGGGGATTAAGAAGGGGAGAACTTGGCGGTAGGCGGCGAAGAAAGGTTCCATGTCGACCACGAGGTCTTTTTCCAGGGGAAGACCTTTGATCGCTTCAACGGTGATGGGCTTGCTGATATCAATGTCTTTCACCAGTGTTTTGCAGGCAAGGCGGTTGCGACCGTTGATGCGCATTGCATCGGAGCCACAAATTCCATGTGCGCAGGAACGGCGAAATGTGAGTGAACCGTCTTGCTCGCCTTTTATCTTTTCCAGGGCGGTAAGAACCCGGTCTGTTGGGTACAACGCAACCGTGTAGTCCACCCAATGAGGTTCCTCGTCAAAATCTGGTTGGTAACGACGGATCCGAAATGTGACATCCGTTGCAACCGGAACTGGAGTTTCAGGCATTACCACTGGAGTGACGCTGCTTTGTGGCTCAACGAGGACTTCAGCGACGACGGTTGTTGTCATTAGTATTTGCGCTCCATTGGCTGGTAGTTGGTGACACTGACCGGCTTGTAATCCAGGTGCACATATTCCTCGCCCTGAGCGTCAATCTTGCGGGTAGCCATCGTGTGACGCATGAAGTTAACGTCATCACGCGCTGGGTAATCCTCGCGTGCGTGACCACCACGGCTCTCCTTGCGCTCAAGGGCGCTGACCACGAGTACCTCGGCGAGGTCGAGCAGGAAGCCAAGTTCAATCGCCTCAAGGAGATCGGTGTTGTACCGGGTGCCCTTGTCCTGGATGGATACATTCTTGTAACGCTCACGCAAACCTTGAACGTCAATGAGTGCTTGCTTCAGGGTCACCTCGGTGCGGTACACCTGAGCATTCATATCCATGGTTTCTTGGAGTGCGCGTCGAAGTGGCGCCACCCGCTCACCACCGGTTGATGAACGGAGTTGCTCAACCAATGCGATCGTTTGACCCTGCGCATCATGGGGGAGTTCGACATGGGAGACACTGTTTGCATAATTCGCAGCAGCAACACCAGCACGCTTACCGAAAACGTTGATGTCCAGAAGTGAGTTGGTTCCAAGGCGATTGGCGCCGTGTACGGAAACACACGCGACTTCACCGGCAGCGTAGAGACCAGGAACGATGTTCACGTTGTCACGCAGCACCTCGGTCTCAACGTTTGTTGGGATACCACCCATGGCGTAGTGAGCGGTTGGGAACACGGGGACGAGTTCGGTTACCGGGTCAACACCGAGGTAGGTGCGGGAGAACTCGGTGATGTCGGGGAGCTTTGACTCGATCTGCTCCTTCGGCAAATGGGTCAGGTCGAGGTAGACGTAGTCTTTGTGTGGACCGGCTCCGCGACCTTCACGTACTTCCTGCACCATCGCGCGAGCAATCATGTCGCGAGGGGCAAGGTCCTTGATCGTGGGCGCAACCCGCTCCATAAAGCGTTCTCCAGCGGCATTGCGCAGGATTCCACCTTCGCCTCGGGCACCTTCAGTGAGGAGAACACCGAGTCCAGCCAAACCTGTTGGGTGGAATTGGTAGAACTCCATGTCTTCCAGAGGAAGACCTTTACGCCAGATGATTCCCATTCCATCACCGGTGAGGGTGTGCGCGTTGGAAGTGGTCTTGAACACCTTTCCAAAGCCACCGGTTGCAAAAATAATTGACTTCGCTTTGAACAGGTGAATTTCGCCGGTTGCCAGTTCATAGGCAACCACTCCGGCTGCAATGGGCTCACCGGTTTCTTCATTGAGCAAAACATCGAGGACGTAGAACTCGTTGTAAAACTCGACACCTTCTTTGATGCAGCTCTGATAGAGGGTCTGCAAGATCATGTGACCGGTGCGGTCAGCGGCGTAGCAGGAGCGGCGGACGGCAGCTTCACCGTGATTACGGGTGTGACCACCAAATCGACGCTGGTCAATGCGCCCTTCAGGTGTGCGGTTGAACGGGAGTCCCATTTTTTCTAGATCGAGAACGGCATCGATCGCTTCCTTGCACATGATTTCGGCGGCGTCTTGGTCAACGAGGTAATCGCCACCCTTGACGGTGTCAAATGTGTGCCACTCCCAGTTATCTTCCTCGACATTGGCCAGAGCTGCACACATTCCACCCTGGGCAGCACCCGTGTGTGAACGGGTTGGGTACAACTTGGTGAGCACAGCGGTGCGGGCCCGCGTGCTTGACTCAAGGGCGGCGCGCATTCCTGCTCCACCCGCTCCAACGATGATTACGTCGAATTCATGGGTCTGCATGGTTATCTCCTTCGTCCTTCAAGCTAGCCGATTGATGCATCAAAAGTGAAAATTACGAGCGTCCCGAGGACAATAATGAAGGCGGTTGAGACATACAGCAACATCTTGAGCCAGAACCTGGTCTGATCCCGCTCGGCGTAGTCGTTGATAATCGTGCGCATTCCGTTGCCACCGTGGAGTAAAGCCAGCCAGAGCATCGATAAATCCCATACTTGCCAGAAGGGGCTGGCCCATCGACCCGCCACAAAAGCGAAGTTAATGCGCTGCACCCCACCATCAAGAATATTCATGATGAACAGGTGGCCAAGGACCAAGAAGATCAGGATGATCCCGGATATCCGCATGAACAGCCAGCTATAGAGCTCGAAGTTGCTGCGCTGCTTATTGCGTGAGCCCGATCGAGGGGCAAATACGGCAGTACTCATGATGTGCTCCCAAAGAGTGCGTCAATTGTGTGGATCATCATGAAGTAGATGCCGGGAATCATGACCAGAAGCCAAATCGCGGCGATCACCCAGGTCATCTGACGCTGGTATCGCGATCCTTTAGACCAAAAATCAATCAGGATGATGCGGACGCCGTTGAATGCGTGAAAGAGCACCGCGCCAACGAGACCGACCTCAAGCAAGTTCACAATCGGCGTCTTGTAGGTCGCGATGATTTCGTCGTAGGCCGCGGGGGAAACCCGAACCAGGGCAGTGTCCAAAACATGGACAAAGAGGAAGAAAAAGACCGATACGCCGGTAATTCGGTGCAGAACCCACGTCCACATGCCTTCGCCACCCCGGTAAAGGGTGCCAATGGGGGTCGCTCGCAGCGAGAACCCTGGTGCTTCTACTGACACTTCTGCCATCCCATCCGATCGATTGTGAGCCGTGCGTGCACCTCAACAACGTTTGAGGCGCGTCCTCGGGGTAAAGGTTAGCCCGTCCCTCCCCAATCAGCCCGGCGGATTCACAAACCAACAATGTGATCTTGGCCTCGCGAAAATCCTCAGGGGTTTGAGGTGGGTAACAATGCTGTGCCGAAAAATTCGATGGCCCTAGGCTGCTCCCATGCCAGAGCAAAGAATGAGCGAATCAGGGTTTGAGATCAAGAAGGTCTACAACGCCTCAGACCTAGCGGAATTTGATGTAGCCACCGAATTGGCGGAGCCCGGGACATACCCCTACACGCGCGGTGTCTACCCCAGCATGTACACCGGACGCCCGTGGACCATGCGGCAGTACGCCGGTTTTGGCACGGCGGCTGAGTCAAATGAGCGTTACCGCCAGCTACTCGCTGCGGGTACGACCGGTCTTTCGGTCGCATTTGACCTCCCCACGCAGATGGGGATGGACTCCGACACCGCCCTGGCTCATGGTGAAGTAGGCAAAGTAGGTGTGGCCATCGACTCGATCGAGGATATGCACACCCTGTTCAAAGATATCCCCCTGGACTCCGTGTCAACATCAATGACAATCAATGCGCCGGCAGCAATTTTATTACTGATGTACCAGTTGGTTGCCGAAGAGAATGGGCTTGACTCAAGCCAACTCAATGGAACGATTCAAAACGATATTTTGAAGGAATACATTGCCCGCGGGACCTATATCTACCCGCCACAAGAGTCACTGCGTTTAATCACCGATATTTTCGCCTACTGCAAAACCGAACTTCCCAACTGGAACACGATCTCGATCTCGGGTTACCACATGGCTGAGGCCGGGGCTAATCCCGCGCAGGAGATTGCATTCACACTGTCTAACGGCAAGGCATATGTCCAGGCCGCAATTGATGCGGGCCTTGATGTTGACGACTTCGCGCCACGACTTGCATTTTTCTTCGTCTCACGAACAAGCTTTCTGGAAGAGGTAGCTAAGTTCCGTGCGGCAAGGCGCATGTGGGCTCGAATTATGCGAGATGAATTCGGGGCTAAAGATCCCAAGTCACTCATGTTGCGCTTTCACACCCAGACCGCAGGTGTGCAACTCACCGCCCAGCAACCAGAGGTCAACTTGGTTCGAGTCGCCGTGCAAGGGTTGGCAGCAGTTCTGGGTGGAACCCAATCACTGCATACGAATTCCTACGACGAAGCAATTGCGTTACCAACGGAGAAAGCTGCGCGTTTAGCGCTACGAACCCAACAGGTGCTCGCGTTCGAGACAGATGTCACCGCAACCGTTGATCCATTTGCCGGTTCATACGTTATTGAGAGCATGACCGACGACGTGGAAGCAAAAGCCCTGGAGTTAATTGAACAAATTGAAGTTCGAGGCGGGGCGGTTTCCGCGATTGAGCAAGGTTTTCAAAAAATGGAAATTGAGAACACGGCTTACGCAATCGCGCAAGAAATTGATTCAGGTGAGCGAATTGTTGTCGGTGTCAATAAATATACGATCAGTGAAGAAGACCATTACGAACCACTTCGCGTCAACCCTTTGATCGAAGCCGAACAATGTGAACGTCTCGCCACCCTTCGGGCCAACCGTGACAATGCGGAGGTGGAGCGGTGTCTGGCCGCGATAACCGAAGCAGCCCAAGGTGATGCCAATTTGTTGTATCCGATGAAGGAAGCGCTCAAAGCCAGAGCAACGGTGGGTGAGGTATCCGACGCCTTGCGCGCAGTGTGGGGCAAATACCAACCGAGAGTCTTTTTCTAAAGGAAGTAACGCGTGATAATTCTGCATAACGCTCGCTACATCGTGACGTGCGATTCACGCGATACGGTGCTCGAAAATGCATCACTGGTGATACAAGACTCAAAAATTCTTGACCTTGGACCCGCGCAAAAAATGAAAGAGCGGTACCCACAAGCTCAAGTTATTGACCTTACCGGTCAATTGATCATGCCTGGCTTGATAAATCTGCACACACATTTACCGATGACCCTTTTGCGTGGTGTCGCTGAAAATGTTGACCTTCAGGGATTCTTGGAATTGGTGTG
>JBIIOS010000206.1:0-2859 GCA_044336805.1 Candidatus Nanopelagicales bacterium | reverse complement strand
TGCGAAGGTGTACGTCATGATCCTCTGACTGGCTGGACGATCAACGGTGAAAACTAACTGCTCACCGTAAGTGCCGCCCTGTGCGGTGCCGCCCCAGTCCCATTTCAACGTGGCCAACTTCTTTGGGTAACCCCAGATCTCGCGTCCTGCTGCTAGCGGGGCTTCATTATCCGTATAAATGACCGGCATGTACCAGTACCGAACTCCATTGACTTTCACTCGAACACAGATCCATGCCTCGTTGTACGGACCGAATGTTGTCCAGGGGTACCAGCACACCATTGCGTGGCAGACCGGAATATCAGAATCAGGCTCTACACCCGGGGGCAACATTGAGCGCACCGCGTCTGGGTTAGCAGCCTCATACGTGATCCACGACTGCTGCGCCTTACGGTATTCATACGGTGGTGGACCGTATAGCGAACCACCAAAGGGTGGAGTGAATCCATCTTTGCCCGTGAGTTCCAATGACATGTAATTCTCCATTCTGTGTTGGGATCGCGATCGAGTCTGCGGGTTAATTGCCTTTATCGGATGATCGAGCCGCCATCAATCGGGATCGTGTGGCCGTGCATGAAGTCGGCTTCATCACTTGCCAAGAAGCAGACGAGTCGAGCAACATCAATCGGCCGACCATAACGACCGGCAGGCGCGTCCATGGTCAGCTCATGGAATGGCCCACCCTCGCAGGTCCAGTCCTTTGTTAACGGAGTCTCGATGACACCCGGTCCGATTGCAATGGAACGAATACCCAGGTGGCCGTAGTCATATGCCAACTGCTTCGTCAGTCCGGTCACACCGTGCTTGGCTGAGGTGTATTCCACTCCGGTAGCACTGGCCAGAAAGCCTGATACCGAAGCGATATTGATGATCACTCCCTTGCCCTTGGCGAGCATTGTGGGAATGACGTACTTCGAACACAGGAAGACACCCTTCATGTCAACGCCCATCACAAAATCCCATGACTCTTCAGATACTTCATGGACCGGTTTGAGTTCGCCGACGACCCCTGCGTTGTTCACGAGGATGTCGATAGTGCCGAAGTGGTCCAATACCGTGGCCACCATTGCCTGAACAGATGCGCTGTCCGCGACGTCGCCCTGAACAGCAAATGCATCTCCACCAGCCTTAGTGATGAGTGCAACGGTCTCTACCGCTCCCTCAAGGTTCGTGTCCATTACAGCGATTCGCGAGCCTTCACCCGCAAGTTCTATAGCTGACTCGCGACCAAGTCCCGAACCCGCACCGGTGATGAGAACTACTTTGCCCTGTAAACCTTTCACGGCACCTCCAATGGTTTAACTAACGAGAGATTTAACTAACGACTGTTAGCCAACGATATCCGCCGGAGATTGCTCACGTCCCCGAAACAGAAAAAAAGCGGATCCGACTACATCAGATCGGGCAGGCCACCGTCTCAAGTTGCAAAACGGCCAAGACTCGACCAAAGCCGATGTACTGGGTTGTCATCATGGCAAGTTCCAGGAAACCGGCGTCTCCAAAGGTGTCGCGCCAGCGGCGTACATCGGCATCCGTGATTGAGTGATGATCCAGTGCCATCCGCTCAGCGAATTCAAGAGCCATCTGTTCCTGCTCCGAAAGAGTCGCCAGGCCCGATACGTCTGTTCCTAATGCGCCGAGTGCTTCCGACTCAGCAACATCTTCTGGGGTGAGTCGGGCAGATGCACATGTCTTGCAACCATTGAGCGTTGCAATGTGCAGACGAACGAGTTCCTTCAGTCGCGCACTAATAACACCCTTTTCCTTGTGCCAGGGGTAGTAAAACTGCAGGTAGTCCTCGAGTAGACGTGGCTGCCCCGCAAATGCTTGAGCAACACGCTGTGTTGCCCAGTCTTCCTGCGCAGCGCCGTCATGTAGCACCTGAAGGAACGGGTCCAATGTTTCATACTCGGCGAGAGGGATTCGTGACATTTCATACTCCTTAGCAATTAGGTTTCATGAATATTTAAAATTTATACTTCGGTGTTCATTTATGCTTCGGTATTCATTGATGCGTAGTCATCCACCCGTGCAAAAAAGTATGGGAGGAAATCTGCCGCGGGGATTGTTGCCAGCGTCCGCGTTGCAGGGATGAGGTCACCCTCATGCCAGATTGTGTTCACCACCTCAAGGACAGGTATGGAACCCAAGGGGTCGTTGGCCGTCGAGGCTAGTTTCACTTTCCCCGTGCCGGTCCGATCGGCCGTCAAGGTGACATCAAAGTCTGCGATGGTGAGAATCGGATCAAACTGCAGTCCCTTACCCGAGGCATCCGGCATTGCCTTGATATTGAAGTTCGAACCTGTTGTGATTGAAGGCCCGTTGTCCGTATCGAAGGTTGCTTCTATCCGCATGATTTCGACATTGCCTCTTGTCAAAACACCGACGGCATGGTGGGCACCGCGATGCAAACTCACTCCCGCCTGCTTCTTAGGTTCACCAAAAACTTCACGCCCGTAAATGATCGCGGAATCACTGTCCATGTACATGGCCAAGACGTATTCTCCGGAATCATCACCGAATTTTGCTGGTAGGTATACGGCTCCACCATTGAAGTTTCCAACACAGTTACTTTGCCAGCGTCCCACCATGAATCGAACCGTGTCGCCATCGGGCACCAACGGAGCGGGGATCACTTCAGCGAGCCAAGCCGGATCTGTCCGCACAACAATGGACAGCATCTCAGAGTTAACAAATCGCGGCGCGGCAATAACTGCCAAAACAGCCTCAATCTCCTGCGGAGTTTTTACATAGCCCATCTGTCCTCCTAGTGAGCGGTGAACCGGCAACTGCCGATGGATGCGATTATGAAGTACACCAAGACTCGGTGTCCTGAAATTCCCAAAATTACTCCGATGT
>JBIIOS010000205.1:0-2861 GCA_044336805.1 Candidatus Nanopelagicales bacterium | reverse complement strand
TATCTGTTGCAGCATGCAGAAAATCCAGTTGATTGGTGGGAGTGGACGCCGGAGTCATTCGAAGAGGCTCGCAAGCGTGATGTGCCCATATTCCTGAGCATCGGCTATTCAGCCTGCCATTGGTGTCACGTTATGGCCCATGAGTCATTTGAGGATCCCGCAGTTGCGAAATTCCTTAACGAACATTTTGTGAACATCAAAGTCGACCGTGAGGAGCGGCCTGACATTGATTCGATTTACATGGAAGCCACAGTTGCCATGACAGGGCACGGTGGCTGGCCTATGTCAGTTTTCTTGGATCATGAAGGTCGTCCGTTTTATACGGGAACATATTTCCCTCCCGCTCCGCATCACGGGATGCCTAGCTTTGGTCAATTAATTGGATCAATTTCAGACACCTGGGTGCAACGCAAGCCGGAGATTCTGCAGGCGGGTGAACGAATTATTGCCGCCCTTGAAAGTCGAAGTGAAGGATTTGACTCAACCGACGTCTCAATATTTGATAAAGATCAGTACGGGAAATATTTGCGCGGCGCGGTTACTGGACTGCAGAAGTCATTTGATCAGGAAAATGCTGGTTTTGGTCGTGCTCCGAAATTTCCACCGTCCATGGTCCTCGAGTTTCTGTTACGCATGGCCTTGGACCCTGAGGTGGGCGAACAGGCGGAGCACATGGCATCTGCAACCCTTGAAGCGATGGCTCGCGGTGGGATTTACGACCAAATTGGTGGCGGTTTCGCGCGGTACAGTGTTGATAAAGCTTGGGTAGTCCCACATTTTGAAAAAATGTTGTACGACAATGCATTGCTCATTCGGGTGTACACCCATTGGTGGCGGCTTACCGGCAATCCACTTGCGGAGCGCGTTGTGCATGAGAGCATTGAATTTCTGTTGCGAGAAATGCGCACACCACAAGGTGCATTTGCTTCCGCATTGGACGCCGACAGTGAAGGTGTTGAAGGCAAGTTCTACGCCTGGACCCCGAACGAGGTTGCAGAAGCCGTTGGCGTGGAGTTTGCAGACACCGCTTGTGAAATGTTTGAAGTAACCCAATCGGGAACTTTCGAGCACGGTAATTCGACATTGCAATTGCTCACTGACCCACAAGATCCGGATTCATGGATCAGGTTTCGAACACAGTTGTTTGCAGAGCGGAGTAAGCGGATCCGTCCTGGACAAGACGATAAAGTCGTTGCGTCGTGGAATGGATTAACTATTGCGGCGTTGGCTGAAGCGGGAACCATTTTTGGTAAACCAGAATGGATTCAAGCCGCCGAGGCCGCCGCGGATTGCGTGATAAGCGTGCATTTCGGGGCGGGAGAGCGAACCCTCAGTATGTCGCGTACATCGCGCAATGGTGTTCCAGGTAATAATTCAGGAGTCCTGGACGACTACGCAAATATGTCGGAGGGCCTGCTCACGCTGTATGAAGTGACGGGAGAGCCAGAGTGGCTTTCATTAGCCCGATCGTTACTGGACAGCGCACTTGAGGGTTTTGACGACGGTGAAGGTGGATTCTTCGATACTGCGATCAACTCGGAGAAGTTGATTCGCCGGCCGCGTGAGTTTGCTGACAATGCAGAGCCATCGGGTTGGCTCGCAATGGCAAACCTTCTTGTTCGATTCAGTGCACTTGCTCCCAGTGACTATCTGCAACTGCGCACAAGAGCTGAACTCGCATTGGGGGTCATTCCCAAGTTTGCATTGAGCGCCCCGAGATCGGTGGGCTGGGGCCTGGTGGCGCTGTGGTCCTTGGCGCAAGGTCCGTGGGAAGTTGAGGTCAGCGGACCCGAAAGTGCGCAATTTGCGCGGATAGCGATGTTATCTCCGAAATGTCCCGATATCCGTTGGTCAGATGGGGCCACAAATCACGCGCAGGTTTGTAGATTCACTGTTTGTGAATTACCAACGAACAACCCCATCGAATTCGCCAAATTCTTGGGCCTTGGCCCTCATCTTGACCACTTAATTACTGCACTGGAGTAACCTAAGGTTTCGAACTTAGCTCAGATCGCGATGTAGGGAAGGACGGGATGCATGGGACTCAAGGATCTCGTTTACGGTGTCTATGAGCGCAATCTGGCGGCCCAAATTCCGGCAGATCGGATGCCACGCCACGTTGGTGTGATCCTTGATGGCAATCGCCGATGGGCTACAGCTCAAGGGTCAACCTCGACCCAGGGCCACGAGGCCGGAGCGGCGAAAATAGTTGACTTCCTCGGGTGGTGTGATGAATTGGGTGTCGAAGTTGTCACTCTGTGGCTTTTGTCCACCGACAATTTGAGTCGCCCGGAAGTTGAGCTGGAAAAACTGATGACAATCATTGAGTCAACGGTGAGTAACTTGGTCAGCCAGGGGCGTTGGCGGATCCACCCCGTTGGGGCACTTGATCTTCTCCCAGCCCACACGGCCAATCTTCTGAAAGAAAGTGCTGAGGCAACTGCCGACATCGATGGGTCACTCGTCAACGTAGCGGTGGGTTACGGCGGTCGTAGGGAAGTGGTTGACGCTGTGCGATCACTGCTCGCTGATCACGCCAGCCAAGGGACCAGCCTTGATGAACTCGCGCAGCTCATTGATGTCGACCATATTGCCGAGCACCTGTACACCAAAGGTCAGCCAGACCCGGATCTCGTGATTCGAACTTCGGGTGAACAGAGGCTGTCTGGGTTTTTACTATGGCAAAGTGCTCACTCTGAGTTCTATTTCTGTGAAGCTTTTTGGCCAGATTTCCGCCGTATTGATTTCTTGCGTGCGGTGCGCGCATATGCCGAACGAAATCGTCGTTACGGGGTCTAAAGAACCCGGTCGGCAGGAGCGCAAACTGTCCACCTTTTGTTCGCTTTGTTGTCTTCTTGGGG
>JBIIOS010000219.1:0-2899 GCA_044336805.1 Candidatus Nanopelagicales bacterium | reverse complement strand
GTCAACGGAAGTTCCGGTATCGCCGTCGGAATGGCCACCAATATTCCACCGCACAACCTGCGTGAGATTGCTGCAGGTGCGCAATGGTTACTGGCCCATCCGGATTCCACTGTTGAAGAGCGTCAAAGCGCGCTCATGGAATTAGTGAAAGGGCCAGACTTTCCGACCGGTGCACTCATTGTTGGTCGCAAAGGAATCGAAGACGCCCAACGCACCGGTCGTGGATCAATCACGATGCGCGCGGTGGTCACCGTCGATGAAGACAAACGCGGTCGGCAGATCCTGGTTGTCACCGCGTTGCCTTATCAGGTAAACCCCGACAATCTCCTACTTCGCATCGCTGAACTTGTCAGTGATGGAAAGCTCACAGGAATCTCCGACGTACGTGATGACTCCTCATCTCGTACCGGAATGCGACTCATCGTTGAACTCAAGCGGGACGCTGTGGCACAGGTTGTGTTAAACCAGTTGTTTAAGCACACCCAACTCCAAGACAACTTTGGCGCCAATATGTTGGCACTTGTTGACTCGGTTCCACGCACGTTAACCCTGGAGCAGTTCCTGAGTTACTGGGTACTGCACCAGATTGAGGTAATCCAACGCCGCACCCGCTTCCGTTTACGTAAAGCTGAAGAGCGTGCACACATCCTCAGTGGTTACCTCAAAGCCCTTGACGCCCTCGATGCCGTAATTGCATTGATTCGTGCAAGTGCAACCGTCGATGAAGCCCGCACCGGTCTGATTGATCTTCTCACCATCGATGAGATCCAAGCAGTAGCAATCCTTGATATGCAGCTACGTCGTTTGGCCGCATTGGAGCGCCAGAAGATAATTGACGAACACGAAGAACTTATGAACAAGATCGCGGACTACAACGACATCTTGGCATCAGATCAACGTCAACGAACAATTGTCAGCGATGAACTCACGGAAACCTCCGACAAGTTCGGTGATGATCGTCGAACTGAAATTGTTGCCTGGGACGGTGACGTCACCGACGAAGACCTCATTGCAGTCGAAGACGTCGTTGTCACAATCACGTCAGGTGGTTATGCCAAGCGAACCCTCAGCGACCTGTACAGATCCCAACGCCGCGGTGGTCGTGGAGTTAAAGGTGCAAACCTTCGCCAAGACGACGTTGTTGAGCACATGTTTGTCAGCACCACCCACCACTGGATCCTGTTTTTCACCAACCTTGGTCGGGTCTATCGCGCGAAGGCCTACCAGTTACCTGAAACAGGACGTGATGCACGCGGGCAACATGTCGCTAATCTGTTGGCATTCCAACCAGATGAAACGATTGCGCAGGTCTTAGCAATTCCCGACTACGCCGCGAGTGACTACCTTGTGTTGTCAACTAAGTCTGGGTTGGTGAAGAAAACTCGATTGAGTGAATACGACACCAACCGTCAAGGCGGAATCATTGCGATCAACCTGCACGAGGGCGACGAACTTATCGGTGCACGACTAGTGTCAGAAACTGACGATCTACTTCTAGTATCCAGAAAGGGACTGTCAGCTCGCTTCACAGCCAATGACGAGACATTGCGACCCATGGGCCGGGCAACCGGTGGTGTGATTGGAATGCGCTTCCGTGCCGACGACGCACTGCTTTCAATGGATGTTGTCACCCCTGGAACTTTCGTTGTCACCATCACTGATGGTGGATTTGCCAAGCGAACCTCCGTTGATGAGTGGGCTGCAAAAGGACGTGGCATCAAAGGTGTGCGCGCAATGAAGCTACCCGAAGAACGAGGGGAGCTAGTTGGTGCCATGGTGTGTGCTGAAACCGATCAGATTTTTGCCATCGCATCAAATGGTGTCGTTATCCGTACAAAGGTCGACGAAATTCGTGCCTCAGGTCGGGACACCATGGGTGTTCGCATGATGCGCCTCGGTGAAGACGTCAGTGTTGTCGCTGTCGCCAAGGGCACAGAAGATGAAGAAGAAATAGTCGAAGGCGAAGAATTAGCAGCCACTGAGGTAGTGGAAGAAGTCGAAGGTCAGGCAAGCGAGTGAGTGGTGGTCCGCGGCGGGCACGCCTCTACGTATCCAGGTTTGACCCCTGGTCGGTGACCAAGGCGGCCTTCATACTCTCTCTCGCGATCGGCATTGTCCTCGTTGTAGCGGTCACGGTCGTATGGCTAATTCTTGACCGCACGGGCGTAATCGAATCACTCTCAGGAACAATCACCGACGTAGTTGGCAGCACAAGTGGGCTTGATCTGATTACTTCACTGGGATTTTGGCAGGTGATCGGCGCGACACTTATTGTTGCCTCGGTCGAAATTGTTCTCATCTCAGCGCTCGCAGGCCTATTCACAATCCTTTACAACCTCACCGTAGGCCTTACGGGCGGCGTTGAAGTTGTTCTCACCGAAGACATCTAAGCCGATGCGCCCCATCAATTACTTGTTTGCGAGCGCAACGAGGTAATCGCCGTAACCACTTTTCAGCAACGGTTGGGCGAGTCCCAATAATTGTGCGGAAGTGATCCAACCATTTCTCCACGCAATTTCTTCAACGCAACCAACTTTGGTTCCGGTGCGGTCTTCCATTACGCGAACAAACTCACCAGCATCCTGCAGGGAGCGAAATGTCCCCGTGTCCAACCACGCGGTCCCACGTTCTAAAACTGCAACCTTAAGTAAACCTGCCTGCAAGTAGTGGTCGTTCACGGCGGTGATTTCCAATTCACCACGAGCTGAAGGCTTAATGGATTTCGCTACCTCAACAACCGTGTTGTCATAAAAATACAAACCCGGAACAGCAAAGGAACTCTTGGGATTCGCAGGTTTTTCTTCAATGGAAGTTGCAACTCCAGCTTCATCAAATGCGACCACGCCGTATTCACTGGGGTTGGCTACTTCGTAGGCAAAGACGTGTGCACCGACCACCG
>JBIIOS010000060.1:0-11614 GCA_044336805.1 Candidatus Nanopelagicales bacterium | reverse complement strand
ACAGATTCCGGTAAATGTCGCCAAGTGGACGTCTCGCCACGGGAGTGTAGCTGTATCCGTCTTCGACTCCGCAGTGTTCGACGGCATGAACGATCGCGGGCTCGCCGCGCATGGTCTGTGGCTCTACGCCTCGGACTATGGACCCCGCGATCCTTCGCGGCAGGGCATCCGGACCACTTTGTGGACTCAGTACCTACTTGACAATGCAGCGACGGTAGAGGAAGCCATTGCCTTGCAGTCTGGCATTCAGCCGGTGGAGGTGCCCATGAGTTTCCCCAATGGCGCTACCGCGGTGATTCCCATCTCCATCGCGGTCGAGGATGCCTCGGGTGACTCCGCGATCATGCAGTACATCGATGGACAACTCGTTGTTTTCCGTGGCCGAGACTACCGAGTCCTGTCCAATGATCCGTCTTTCACGGATTCTCTTGCTGCATTGAACACTTATGACTTTACGAATGCGTCGAGGAAGACTCCACTTCCTGGAAACACGAGCGGCCTCGATCGCTTTATTCGGGCTAACTATTATGCCAAGTCCCTGCGCGAGACCTCTCCCAAGAGCGTGACTGGGGCTGTGGCTTCGCTGCTCTCCGTCGCGCGAAATGTCTCGCCACCCATCGGATCGCCCCTGTATGGACCGGGGTCCCAGGAAGGGACAGATTGGCGCACAGTTTCTGATCTCACCAACCGCGTTTACTACTTCGAGTCAACGCGAGGCCTCGCGGTGCTGAAGACGGATCTGAAGGAGCTCGACCTGCGTGCGAAAGCCCCAGTTCAGACGCTCGACCCTTTGAAGAGAGGACTTCACGGTAACGTGACTGGCGACTATGCGCCGGCGAAGGTGGCGCCGTTCTACGGCAGTAGGTTGCCGGTGACTGCCGACAACTCATAATTTCGTCGTCGTCGGTTCGAGCCCGACCCGCCCCACTCACGTTTACGAGGCTTTTGGCGAGCTTCACATGGTTTTGCTAAGTGTCGATCAGGCGGCCAAACCCGGGAAGAAAACACGTAGCGACGTCATAATTGAAGTAAGGGAAATCGCCAAGAGTATCAACCCGAATAATCTATTCAAAATGTTCAATCCGCTGTTACCAAGCACCCGCTCGATCGGTCCCGCGGCGAACATCATCACCAGTGCGACTGCAGTCACACCCGTGATAGCTAATAGGTCTCCGGCGATCTTGAATTCCGCATCTACCGCTCCCATCGAGATGGCCAACGCAATGGCGCCTGGGCCAGCCGTTTTTGGAATAGCTAGTGGGATGACTGCGGGGCTAGAGCCATGGGAATCCAGCAGCGCACTCGGCTTGCCAGTGATCATCCCCCAAGCCATGGCTGCGACCACCAATGCACCGGCGACGCGGAAAGCCTCGAGGTCGATCTTGAACAGCGCCAGAATCCAGCCTCCGATGAAGTAGGCCACGATCATTACGACGGCGATTGCGAGCCCAGTCCGCAGAGCGGTCTTGCGCCGCTCGGCCGCGGACATCGATGCAGTCACTGCGAGGAACACCGGGGGGAGGGTCAGGACTCCCATGATGGCGAACAACGCAATGAACGTGGTCAAGGCGTAACCGTTGCCGGGCAGATTCATGGGGGGAGCCTAGTTGTGAGTTATGGAGAACGCCTAACAAGTGAAGAGACTCACGGAATATGCCAGCGCAGCGGTGATGCAGTTATGAGTGGGGAGAGTGATTTGTCGGGGGGACGTTTTTATCTCGGGTTTTCCGAAATTGGTACGCGCCGGATCGAGCCCGACCCGGCCCACATCTTGGCAATAATCCTTAGCGATCGCGATGATTGCTGGGGATTTTTCAAACATTGGGTCATTCCATAAGTGCATATCTAGATCGCCCGAGATGTGAGGCTTGGCTGATTCTCAAACTGGCTCGCCATCCGTGAATATACTTGTGCCAAGTTGTCGGAGTTAGTAAATCCATTGAGGAGTGTCATGCGCCCATTAGTCCGCCTGTCCCTAACTGCACTGTTGGCGACAACTATGACCCTTGGGGTTGTTTCCACGGCAAGCGCTGCTGATGCACCCAAGACTCAACTTATGAATCAGTCAGATCTCACCCCATTTGGAGGTGTTAAGAGTGGAAGTTGGGCAATCGTTCCACTTGACACTACCTTGCCCAACGCGATCTGTACGGGTGCCAACGGCCAAGAAATTGAGTTCCCCAAAGCCAAGGGTTGGGAAGTGAATGGCCAGATCAAGACGACCAAGCGATACGCGGATGTCACTGAGATAGTTCGTGACTACGGCACGCAGGAATCCTCGGCCCAAGCCTGGCAAGCACTCAATGCAGCAGCTGACCAGTGCCCTGCAAAAGCACGCGACGTAATGATTCCAGGCAGCAAGAAGTCCTACTACAACGTGACACAGACACAACCAGAAGTTGCCGGTGCAGTAACCATGATGACGCGAACAATTGCAGTGTCACCTGATAAGAGGATCAACGGCGGATCCACTGCTGCCTACAGTGTTTACCGTCAGGCGGGTAATGCAATTGTCGAAGTCATTTACTACAGCAATCCAGGTGTGACGGTGAAAGCCGGTACGCGAAATGAAGTCAATAAACTTTCACAAGAGCTCTCCGCTCGCTGGCCATCGTCATAAGTCTTTAGGGAGTTCCATGAAAACATCACGCACGCATGCCATCGTCGCCGTCATGGCCTCACTGGCCATCGGCCTTTCGTTCGCAAGTGCTTCGGCCGCCGAGCCCGTGCGTGCACCCCTTTCCAAGGAGAGTGCTCGCCCCAACTTCGTTGTGATCCAGACCGACGACCAGACGGTTCAGGACCTGGTAGTTATGCCGGCTGTTAAAAAGCTCCTTGCGCAACGTGGCACCAACTTCACCCAGATGATGACACCCTTCGCAATCTGCTGCCCCTCACGCGCCGCGATGATGTCGGCCTGCTACCCGCATAACAACAAGGTGAACGCGAACTTCCCGCCCGATGGCGGCTATGGCGTGTGGGAGAAGTACAACGGAACGAAGTTCGTGGGCTCCTGGTTGAAGAACGCCGGCTACCACACCGCCCACATCGGCAAGTACATCAACGGCTACGGCTACATGAACAACCCGAAGGCGAAGACTCCGCAGGGATGGTCTGAGTGGCACGGCTCAACGGATTTGTCCACGTACCAAATGTGGGGATACCGACTGAACCAACCGACCGGCAGCAAGAAGTACGGAAATTTCAATGTGAAGAACCCGAAGTACTACTCAACTGACGTGTACCGCAGCATTGCGCAGAAAATCATCACCGACCAGGCAGACAAGAGCGATCCTTTCTATTTGCAGGTTGCCTTCCTTGCCCCGCATATTGAGACCAAGCCGTTGAAGATGACACTCTCGAAGCAGGCTGCCTTGGCGCTTGCAGATGTCGACGATCCGGATGCTTCGAGCCCAATTCAGAGCATGCCGCCGCGACCAGCTCCTCGTCACGAAAAGCTGCTCAAGGACATGAAGCTGGAAATGGATCCCAGCTATAACGAACTTGACGTGAGTGACAAACACCCCTTCATTCAGGCTCTTCCGCTTATTGATGCTGAGAAGAATCAGGACCTTATAGATGACAACCGCCAGCGTCGTCAGTCGCTGCTTGCTGTTGACGAGGCAGTGAATGGCATCGTCAAGACCCTCGCCAAGACGGGCCAGCTCGACAACACCTACATCGTTTTTGTTGGCGACAACGGATACGTGCTTGGCCAGCACCGCATCAGTAAGGGCAAGTACTTCCCTTATGAGCCTGCTTTAAACATCCCGTTCATGATGGCTGGCCCTGGCATCAAGCAGGGTGCGATCGTTGACCAGATGGTAACGCTGATGGACATCACGCCAACGATCCTCGACCTCGCTAATGTGAAGCCAACGGGACGAGTGCCAGATGGCATCTCCCTGAGGGACGTACTATTCAACGGGACGCCGATTGTGAACCGAACGCTGTTGCTCTCCAGTGGCCCGCAGAACGCACCGAGTGGCCAACCACTTCCGCTCTTCGACGGTGTACGAAACGCTCGCTACTCGTACTGGAAGTATCAGGATGGATTCGAGGAGCTCTATGACCGCTCAATCGATCCGTATGAGATGGAATCAGTGGCCAACGACCCCAAGTACGCACAGGTCAAGGCCGCGCTCTGGGCTGAGTGGAACGTGCTGAAGGATTGTGCAGGCCTAACCTGTCAAGTCCCATCTGCCGTCATCCCCCAGCCCACTAAAGGATTGTTCCCGTTGGCTACATCAAGATCGTCGCAATAACAGTGTGTAGCGGAAAAATTACAGCTTAGCCAACACGCAGGCGGCTGTGCTGGCTTCAATACTGAAGCCGTTTTCCTCTGTGAGGAATCCTTCGACTACTCCATCTTGCAAGCGAATCGCGTACCGCTTGGAGCGAAAGCCAAGTCCATCATCGTGTTAACATTTATCGTTCGTAGGGGGTCCCAGCGTTCTGAACCGCCCTGGCTTTAGTTCCGCTTTTTATAGGAGGATGGGGCTATCCCTTGTCAGTATTTGCAGCCATTTCGCCGTAGCGGTTTGGTCCAGGCGTGCTGGGGAGAAGTGCGAAAACTAGCAAAACAATGCCGCCGATTCCCGAGGCTAAGCCGAACGCCATCCCGGCCCTAAAGAGGACCTCGTTCTGTAACGCTGACAAAACCACTAGAACGAATCCACTAATGCTGCTGGCTGCGGTGAGGCTGTACCACCAGCCAGACTTATTGGAATCGTGCAGGCGTCTGAACCAAATAGCACTGACGGGGAGGATCGTCGCCAGAAACCACACAATGATCATGATGGTTCCTACTTGGGCAAGTGTGTTCCACAATTGTGGATCCTCACTTGTGGCGATGCCCACTTCGGTGATGATGAAAATGGCAACAGACGCGGCTACCATGAACAGGACGAACCACCAGAACTGGGATCGGCTCGTGCGACCTCGGAAGTTCGCATAATTCTTGAATGCGTGCTTGACTGCCTTTATAAATCCCATTCGGACTCCTTGCTCATTTTCTCTCGTGCAACGCCACGTATTAAGACTAGCTAAGAGGGCGGCGTATTTACCATCTAAAGAATTATTGAAACCAGCCTTTGGTTTCCATTGATTTTCGTGATGCTGGAAACGTCTTGCAAGGGCAACCTGCACCCTGCTACCCTCCCTCGCATGCGCAACTCAACTCGGTCAGGAATCGTCGTCGCCACACTTGGTTTATTCGCTTTTGGCACAGTTGCCCCGAGTTCTCCGCTTCTCGCGACCGCATCTGCTCACTCGATCATCGGGTTGAACGGTGTGAGCGCTGTCGCGGGTGAGAGGAGCGCGATGACTCTTGAGATTCAGCATGGCTGTTTGCCTGCTAATCCCACCGTTCAGGTTGAGGCCTTCGTTGGTGCTCCTTGGCGCGCGGTCAAGCCTGAGCCGGTAGCAGGTTGGACTTCGAGTGTGACCAAGCAGGCCAATGGTGGTTGGCACATCACTTGGGTCAATCAGGGCACACCTATTCCTTTCGGCACCGCAACCTTTTTCCCCATCATGGTTTCCTGGCCCAAAAATCCAGGAACTTATGGCATGAGTGTGCTGCAGTTGTGCCCAGGATCCTCGTATTACTGGAATGACAAGTACACACCGGCTACCGCGACCTCGCCTTCGCCACCGTTGACTCCCCTGGCCGAAGTTTTAGTAGTGGCGAAGAAAACTAAGACGCCTGCAAAGACGACCACTCCGACAAGCAATCCTTCTGCTCCGGCGCACGCGCACTAAACATTGACATTTACCGACTGTCGTTACGTCGGCGTCACCCTTGTCGTTCATTTGACGAATACGTGTACCAAGTCAAGGTCGGCTCGGACGGGAACTTCGGTGAGAAGGTCAGCAACGCTGTCCCGGAAATCCACGAACATGCTTGCGCTGATGACATCGAGTGCTTCTACGTCAGATGCAAACACTCCAAACCCTCGAATTACACCGGTCTGAGGGTCACCGGTGACCAGAATTAGGTCCTCGGACAGGTTTTGCTCTCCAAACTGATCAGCAAATGCGACATACGCGTTGAGGACGTTGTCGTACTGTCCCGGCTTCGCATGCATTGTGTATTCAATAACGCGACCCACGGCAGACTCCTTTACTAGTTATGACAACAAATTTTGAGCCAGAGGCCCTGTGAGGTTCATGCCGCTGGCAGGTGAAGCCTACAGTTTGGCTAGCACGCAGGCGGCTGTGCTGGCTTCAATGCTGAAGCCGTTTTCCTCGGGCAAGAATTCTTCGACGACTCCATCTTGAAAGACAATTGCGTATCGCTTGGAGCGTAAGCCAAGCCCGAATCGAGAAGCGTCAACTGCCATTCCAACGGCATACGCGAACGTGGCATCTGGATCAGCGAGCATCAAAATTTCGCCCGCACCTTGGGCCTTGCCCCAAGCGTCCATGACAAATGCGTCATTAACCGAAATGCATGCAATGGTATCTATGCCGGCTGCAGACAGGTTGGCGGCTTGTTCAACGTAACCGGGAAAATGTCGCTGTGAACAACCGGTCGTAAAGGCGCCGGGTACGGCAAATAGAACGACACGACCAGCACCAAGAATTTCAGAACTCGAGACGATGATGGGCCCGTCTTCCGCCATCATGCGTAATTCCACATTAGGAACAACATCGCCTATTGCAATCATTTTTCACCCTTCTCAATCAATCACCGACCATGCCGCGGAAAACTAGGGGAAGGCTAGCAACGATTCGGTAGTTGCGCCGATACGAGCCCCGGACGTGTAATGGATTGACTACCCACATTGCAATCTATCGACTAGCCTTCGGCCATGCGTGATGCGATTTTGGAGAGGGTTCGCAATACCTTTCACCTGAAGCACGGTCGTGGAGTGGTTGACCAGTCGCGAGGGGCCGAGGCATTATTCATGGGAGATTTTTCGTCGAACACAACTGTCGGTGCTGAATTTGCCGGGAGCAGGCTTGGGCTGGGAGTAATGGATGGCCTCAACGGTGAGGTGGTCAGTGTCAGGGGTACGACTTGGCGGATCCCTGAGAGCGGTGTTCCCATTGAAGTTTCACCGTCTGAAGGTATTGCTTTTGGGATCGCGGCCCACGGTGGTCGAGAGCACCAGATTGCAATCCCAATGGGAAGTGACATGACCGGGATACTTCACGCAATTGATTTGTATTTGGCGGGGAACCATGTTGATCACGAGGATGTTGTGTGCGCGGTCGAAATTGTGGGAGTTTTTAACAACGTGCTTTTGCGGACAGAAGCTGCACCAACTTTTCCTGAGGAAACATTGACCCAGGTTCTGGAACATGAGATACGTTTTGAGTTTGGCGAATGGCGTGGAACGCTGGTCGGATTCCGGTTCCCTGATGCAAGCGATGGCCAGACGATTCCTGGGTTGCATTTTCATGCGATTAGTGCAGACCAGGATTCAGGCGGCCATGTTCATGAGGTTGTAATCAATGACGTGGTGGCCACTATTTGGGTTGATGAACTACACCCGGTTCATGATTAAGTGAGTGTTTCCCCGGTCATAGTTGGTTTGTGTTCTCGGACAACAAGCAGAGTTGCAAGGACTATGAGGCCCGCTGCGACTGTTGCTCCCAATCTGAAAAAGACGGATGTTTCCAGTAGTTCACCAGCTTGGGCAAAGAGTGCAAACATGAAAATCGTGATTCCAATTACCGCGATGGTGTAGTTCGCCCAGATAAAAGCAAAGAACAGGAAAGCGCCAACTCCAATCGCAATGATCAGAGCCCATTCGGGTTTGGGGAGCCAAATTCCCCAAGCGACCATAAGAAGGACCGCCAAGAGAGTGCCACCTACGCGCTGGGCGACTCGCACGACGGTTCCGGTTGAGTCTGGCTTGGCGATCCAAGCCACCGTCATGGGAATCCAATATTGGTGCGGAACTGAGTAAAACTCCGAGATTGCGGTTGCAATGGCTATTGCTAATGCAAGGCGAAGAGCGTGCCGGGTAAACCGTTGGCGTTGCTCTCCCGGGTTTCTCAGTCGACGCCAAAGCGTGTCCGCAACACCGGGTGGAATGCGCATTGCTTTTGGGTTTGTCAGGAAACCAATAACCACGAGGATCAATGTTTGTATAAAGCCACCAAGGCCTACGAGGGCAACAAATTCCAATGAAAGTTTGAGCGCCTCGGGAAGACCAGCCGTAATAGTAAAAATGACAAGTGCGAGCGTCCCAACGAGTGCAGCGCGAGGCCCGGCAACACCCACCCAGCCGGTGGCTAAAGCAACACATATTGATACGAGAACGGTAAGCCAAATATTGGGTGCAACGAGATAACCCAGCAATGAGGTGAGCATGAGCCACATGGTTGTCCACAACATGATTCGCCACCGATGACCAACCGGTAGCCCTGCCTCCGATAAGCCAGCGAAAAGCGCGGACAAGGCTAGTGGGATGGCATATTGGGGTTCCCCGAAAGCCCAGGCGGCAACGGCCAAGGCCAAGGTCACGACGGTGGTTCGAATCGCGCCAACAATTAAGACCTTGTCGTGGTCAACGGTGGCGATCTCGCCAAGGATGGGGAATCGATTAGAGCGCATTGAGGCCAGAGACTAGTAGATAGACGGTCAGGAGGGAAAAGATCACTCCCATGATCGTGAATTGATGGTTCATCGTAAATGTATAAATCTTCCTTAATAATGCTCTTCCGGTTGGACCAAGTGCGGTACGCATGAGCGGGGGGAAAAGGAGCGGTGAGAGTGCCAAAGTGAAGACCAATGCGGTGACACCTAACTTGAGCAGCCATGAAATATCTGCAACACCAATATCGTGCATGGCAGGGACGATCAGAACAAATGACGAAAAGTCTTTGATGCTAAAAAGAAATGTTATTCCAAAGAATTCAATTGGGACAGACTTGGCAACTCGTTTCTCGATGTCTGCCGCAACTCGCTTTTCCAATCCAGGGTGCGGGATAAAGAAATAGATGGCGAAGACTCCCAGAGCTACTGCTGCAATAATTCGAAGAAGGCCGTCGAGGACATCATGGGAATTTGTTGATGGCTGAAGTTGGGCAAAGCCCAGCAAAAGGACTGTGACGGCAATCCCAAATGCGCTTGCAGCACCAAGGAATGCAGACAGAGCCCGAAGCTTCCAGGGGTCATTGTCCACGACGAGAAGTTGCACGGCAAAAAGTGATGGTGTGAATGCCGCCCCTATTCCGAGCGGTATGACGCTCAGTAAGAGGTCTCCCATGGGTACATCTCACCAGAGTCAACCATTGTTGGGCCAAGGCACGGTTTCCCCGGTGTGTCCCCTTGTGATTAATGGGTCGTTCTCTAGCATTTGGGTTAGATAATTCCAAGAGAGGAAAAAGTATGCAGAATCGATATGCACGCGCATTAGCAGCTGAGTTTGTGGGCACGTTCCTTCTCGTGTTTCTCGCCGTAGGTGCAGCCGTCTTCGGTATTGCGGCAGTTGTCGGGGCGGACGGCAAGGGTCCTGGATCAGGAGTGGTTGGTGTTGCACTTGCATTCGGTTTGGTGCTGCTGGGTATCGCCTATGCTTTTGGCCCGATAAGCGGCGCGCATGTGAACCCTGCGGTCACTTTGGCCATGTTGCTGGGTCGCAGACTGCCGGCCTCTGAGGCAATCGGATATTGGGTCGCGCAATTCCTCGGCGCAATTGCGGCTGGTGCGCTTCTCAAGCTTTTTGTCGATTCATTCGGAGTTACCGACTACACGGGCGCTTTAGGAACGAACTCTTATGACAATGGCGCGATCAATATGGCCGGTGCTTTCGTTCTTGAGGCAGTCCTCACGGCCGCTTTTGTGCTTGTGATTCTGTTGGTCACTGAGCGAGTTGCAGCCCCTGGTTTCGCCGGGATTGCAATTGGTTTGACTTTGACCCTGGTTCACCTGGTCGGTATTCCACTAACGGGAACTTCGGTCAACCCGGCGCGTTCATTTGGCCCAGCTCTTTTTGAGGGTGGAACGGCCATGTCCCAAGTTTGGCTGTTCATTTTGGCACCACTCGTCGGTTCAGTAATCGCTGTTGTCATCTGGATGATTACTCGTACCACCAGTGAAATGCCTGAAGGGGCGGTTGCAGGTTCAGAGCGGGAATAGATCCAGCTGCGGCCCTTAATCTTTGATCCGAGTGCGTTGCAGCTGCAACTAGAGGATTACTTGGCCCTTTGACGTTATGGTGTGCGCTGTGACTCCCGAAGATTCTGTGCTGGCTGCATGCGAGGCAGCAATGCAGGACCGAGATATTGTCACCGATCCTGATATTTTGCGCTCTTATTCGCGTGATCGTTCAACGGGATCCGCTGCGGGTGAGCCATTCGCGGTCGTATTTCCTCGCTCAACCCAAGAGGTAGCAGCCATCATGTCCGCGGCCCACGAGTTTCGGGTTCCAGTTGTTCCTCGCGGTGCTGGTTCAGGGCTTAGCGGTGGTAGTAACGCAATTGATGGATCACTCGTGCTCTGTGTTGAACGAATGAGTGATGTTCTGGCCGTGAATGTTGATGACGGGTACGTTGAAACTCAACCAGGAATTATGAATACGGAATTGCGTGAATATGTTGCACGCTCTGGAATGTGGTACGCGCCCGACCCTGCCAGCAAGGATTTCTGTTCAATCGGTGGAAATGTCAACACCAATGCCGGGGGATTGTGTTGTGTGAAATACGGCGTTACCCGGGATGCAGTACTCGGGCTTGAAGTCGTCATGGCTGATGGTCAGATAACGCGTTTAGGTCGACGCACGATTAAAGGTGTGGCCGGTTACGACTTAGCAGGACTAATGGTCGGTTCGGGCGGAACTTTGGGAATTGTCACGATGGCACGGCTGCGCCTGCGACCAATGCCAGCGCCAGCAACCACCGCCGTGGCAGTTTTTGACAATGTTGCTGATGCAGGTCGAGCTTCATCGGCAATCATGTCTGAACTCACACCGAGCATGCTGGAACTCATGGATCAGCAAACCCTTCGGGTCGTAGAAAATTGGCGACCAATGGGCCTAGATACCAGTGCCGGGGCACTTCTTGTTGCCCAAACCGATTCCGGATTGGGTAGCTCACTCGCTGATGCAGACCGACTTCTGCATATCTGCGAGCAGAACGGTGCGAGTCTTGCCCACCGATCCGAAGACGAAGCAGAGTCCGAAATGCTCCTTGGCGCCCGGCGAATGGCGATTCTTGCCATTGAAGCCCAAGGTGATTGGTTACTCGACGACATCGCGATACCTCGATCCAACCTCGCTGAAGCTATGGTGCGAATCCAAGATATTGCCGCGCACCGAGATGTAACTATTTGCACTTTCGGCCATGCAGGTGATGGAAACTTGCACCCCACAATCGTGACTGAGCGAGGGGATCAGCAGGCGGCTGCACGAGGGCTGCTGGCCTTCGAAGACATTTTGGAAGTGGCATTGGCATTAGATGGAACTGTTACGGGCGAGCACGGTGTCGGCAATCTCAAGCGAGAGGCGCTCGCCCGTGAATTGGATGATGTTGCCATTGGTTTGCATGCCAGAATCAAGAGCGCTTGGGATCCGCAGGGAATTCTTAATCCAGGGAAATTACTGCCGCGCTGGTAACATAGTGAGATGATGGTGGAAGTTGCGTCCTCACGCCAACTTTGCCC
>JBIIOS010000059.1:0-11691 GCA_044336805.1 Candidatus Nanopelagicales bacterium | reverse complement strand
TGTGTGACGTTGTCGATAAACCTAGGCAGGATCCAAACTCATCGGCCCGTAAACGACGCGGTCCCCGTCTAGGAGAGTTACAGCGCTGATTCCAGCCGTGCGTAATTCTGGCCAGGTGTCAGAAATAAAGGCTTCTGCATCAATTTGACTGGGGAAAACCGAAGTAACGCAGGGCTCAACAGGTGTGTCGATGATTACACCGTCGTTATCAAAATACTGCCAAGTCCAAGACATTGGATCTCCTTAAGATTGTTGGGGTGGAATTTACGGTCGTGATTCCGGTGAAACGGTTAACGCTGGATCAGTTTTCACGAGGTCTCCGAGTGCGTAGTCAATTGCGCTGAGAACATCTTCTGGCAATGTTAGTCCCGCAGCCTTCGCATTTTCAGTGATTTGTTCAGGTCGGGATGCCCCCACGATTGCTGCAGAGACGTTGGGATTGCTTAACACCCATGCAATTGCTAGTTGCGACATGGTCAAATTCATGTCCTGTGCGATTGGCTGTAGTTTTTCGACAGATTCGAGTACTTCTTCTCGCAACCAACCGTTGACGAAATCTGCGCCGCCGGATTTATCAGTTGCCCGGCTTCCCGCAGGTACCGCAGCGCCCTTCTTGTATTTTCCGGTCAGAACACCTTGGGCAATGGGTGACCAAACAATCTGACCAATCCCGAGTTCCTCGCTCACAGGAACAACCTCGGCTTCTATTACACGCCACAGCATGTTGTATTGCGGTTGATTGCTAACAATTCGATCAAAGCCCATGTCGTTAGCTATTCGAACGGCGTCTCGGATTTGCTCGGCGGTCCATTCGCTGACACCTACGTAGAGAACTTTTCCCTGACGAACGAGGTCATCAAATGCGCGCAATGTCTCTTCGAGTGGAGTTTCATAGTCGTACCTATGGGCTTGGTACAGATCAACATAATCTGTTTGCAATCTACGCAGCGAACCCTCACAGGACTCCATAATGTGTTTGCGTGAGAGTCCGCGGTCGTTGACGCCTGCGCCCGTGGGGAAGTACACCTTGGTGAAAATTTCCAGACTTTCCCGGCGCTGGTTCTTTAGGGCTTTGCCCATGACTTCTTCAGCTTTGGTCATCGCATAAACGTCGGCGGTGTCAAAGCTCGTGATCCCAGCGTCAAGTGCCGCCTGCATCGTCTTTATGGCGAGATCGTCGGTGACCTGTGAACCATGGGTGATCCAGTTGCCGTAGGTGATTTCACTGATCTTTAGACCGCTGCGGCCCAAATGGCGAAACTCCATTGATTTACTGTTCCTTCTTCCGTCCACGTTGAACACGTGGTTTGGGCATGCGTAGTCTGCGATACTGCAGCGTGCGCATCAGGGCATAAAGAATTATTCCGCGACGATCTGATTTCTCGGGGAATGCTTTTTTCGCACGCCTGGTCAGTTGAATGATCAAGATTGAGGTGTCCACCACAATCAAAGTTGCCATCAGAAAAAAGCCAACTGAAACGAGTTGTTGAATTGAGGGGTTGTTAATAAAGCCCAATAGGAGAACGACAACCGCCATGAAAATGAAGTACTCGGCGACCGTGTAACGCCCATCGACGAAGTCCCGGACGAATGCGCGAACGGGTCCTTGATCCCGGGCCGGAAGGTACCGAGGGTCACCGGCGAGCATGCCTTGGCGTTCTCGGGCCCGTGCAATGCGCCCGGCTTCTCGAGAGGCCTTTTTGCCCGCCTTGGTGTTCGTCTGGGCACGAATTGTGGTCTTTCGAGCGGCTTCCGCCTCTTTACGTGAGGGGGTGGGGCGCCCTTTACCCGATTGGACCGAGTTGGACTCTGGGTCGGCAACGGCAGGGGTATCAACCGACTTCTTGGGTATTCCAAACATGATGGGAGCAGCGTAGCCCTATGCGCTTTAGCGCCCACGGGGAACTGTCGCTTACCCTAGGGGCACGGTTTTCGAGCGAAATCGATTTCCGGCAACGAAGGGATTTCTCATGGGCTTGTGGTCACGTTTCAAACTTGTTTTCGCATCCAAAGCAAATAAGGCTCTCAATAAGGCGGAGGACCCACGCGAGGTTCTCGACTATTCCTATGAGAAGCAACTCGAATTGTTACAGAAAGTCCGTCGAGGTGTCGCTGACGTTGCAACGAGTCGCAAGCGCATCGAGTTGCAGGTCCAAGGTTTAGTCAAGCAGGAAGTCAAACTTGAAGAGCAGGCTCGTGCCGCCTTGGCGGGTAACCGTGAAGACCTTGCCCGTGAAGCACTTGTTCGTCGCAGTGGTCTACACACCCAGATCGCTGACCTTCAGAGTCAACTGGCTGGATTGCAGGAACAGGAAGAAAAACTCATTGTTGCCTCGACGCAACTACAGGCAAAAGTTGAAGCGTTCCGCACCCGCAAAGAAACCATCAAGGCAACCTACTCAGCAGCTGAGGCTCAAACAAAAATTTCGGAAGCTTTCACCGGCATATCTTCGGAGCTCGGTGATGTTGGACTTGCCGTTCAACGCGCTGAAGATAAGACGGCTGAAATGCAGGCTCGCGCTGGAGCAATGGATGAATTGATGGCCTCCGGGGCACTCGACGACATCTCGGGAACCGGTAAAGACAACCTCACGAGAGAACTTGAGCGGATGGCGAGCGACTCTGAAGTTGAAGCGCAGCTTGCTTCATTGAAAAATGAATTGGGATCGGCCGAAAAGAAGGCAATCGAAGACTAACGAAAAGGACGTAAATCACGTGTCGCGCTCAAGATATGAAAAAGATGCAGGGCTCGGCGCTCGAATGTTCGGGACGCTGTTTGGTCTTGGACTTCTCTATGTAGTCCTGGCTGCTGTTCTGGTCGCGGTTGGTTTAAACGCGATTTTCGTGTTGGTTCTCTCCGGTGCATTCCTATTTGGTCAATGGTGGTTCTCGGACACGCTTTCAATGAAAGCTATGCGGGCGGTCGAGGTAACACCCGAGCAAGCACCATTAGTGCACGCCATTGTGGATCGCATCTGTGCATTGGCCGACATGAAGAAACCGCGGGTGGGCATCTCAGACAGCCCTGTACCCAATGCTTTTGCAACCGGCCGTAGCCCCAATCGAAGTGTTGTGGTCGTCACAACCGGGATCCTCAAACAACTCAATGAAGAAGAACTTGAAGCAGTGATAGCCCACGAGCTGTCCCACGTTGCGCACCGCGATGTCACCGTGATGACCGTTGCGTCTTTTACATCGATTCTCGCTGGATTTATAACGCGTAGCGCTATGTGGGGATCCATGATGCGTGATCGCAGGGATCAAAACGCTGCCGTTGTCTTTATGGCTGTTATGGCCGTGAGTGCGATTGTCTACGCCATTTCGTTTCTTCTCATCCGTGCTCTGTCGCGTTATCGCGAGCTTGGTGCTGACCGGGGGGCCGCACTGCTCACGGGTAAACCAAGTGCGTTAGCCAGTGCTTTGGTCAAAATTAGCGGTGGGATGAACGCGATACCGGATCAGGATCTTCGGGCCATGGAGCCGGTCAGCGCGATTGCCTTTGCGCCCGCATTCAAAGGTGGAAAAGGCCTTGGAGCGGAGGCAATCTTTGCTACTCATCCTTCACTTGAAAAGCGTCTTGAGCAGCTTGCCAAGATTTCTGCCCAACTTGGTGAGCGCTAGCCGGTGGGCTTTCTTGATGTAATTCGTGGGCGTAAAGAACCTGCGCGCCCCAATCTGGACGCCCTTTTTGCGTTGCCCTCAGCGGTGATCACCCTTGATATTGACCTGGGTCTCACCCCAACGGGTACTGGCTCGGTGTGCTTTCGCGCACCTGAAGGAAAAGCATTCGCCGACCTCGAGGCGGAAGTACGTGAACTACTTGACGCTGATGGTGGGCCAAAAGTGGAGGCCAGCGCCGATGAATTTGGATTCGACTGGTTCACAATTCGCACCGATCCCGCAGACATTTCAACCGCGGTCACCGATATCCATGCGGTGAACACTTCATTGGTTCATGCAGGATTTGGACCACAATTATTGTGTTCACTTTTCCCGTTTACTGACAAGGATGGAAATATTGGGGCACTCATTTACCTGTACAAACGTGGGACGTTTTATCCCTTCGTACCAAAACCGAATGCCCAAGACAAGTCACGTAACAATATTTTAGAGTTGCAGATCCGGGACAAACTTGCCGGAGAACTTCCCATGGAGCTCGACACCACGCGCTGGTTCGCGCTGTGGGATGCACCGGGAATTATTGCCGGGCAATAGAAATTTGGTCCATAATTTAAAATCCCATTTTTTCAGTCATAAAGGATAAAGTGGTTTTTTAGGATAAATCGGACGTCTTCGGCGATTCGTATTGCGCTTGATCTTAAAAGGTGAACAATTTGTCGCGTTCGGTTAAACGGTAGCTTTATTGCTAGATTAAAGATTGAAGAACAAAGATTGCGCTACACGCTTTATGAGCCTGACAAAGTGTCAGCCTATAGAAGGAGGATCCTGTGCCTGGAGTTCTCGAACTCACTTATGGACAATATTCAACGGTGTACAACAGTATTTCGTTTGCACTCGCATCAATGCTGGCCACGTTCGTATTTTTGTTGGTCGTTATGCCACGCGTACTTCCGCGTTACCGACAGGCGCTCGCGGTCTCCGCGATCGTGTGTTTGATCGCGGCGTACCACTACTGGAGGATCTTCAACTCCTTCACCGACGCATACGTCGCAGTGGGCGAGGGAACCCCATCGGTTGAAGGTGTAGAGCAGACTTATGTGCTCGTCAACGGCGAAGGCTTCAACGAGGGCTACCGCTACATTGACTGGTTGCTCACGGTCCCACTGTTGCTCTTCGAAGCAATCGCGGTACTCGCACTCGCACGCATGGTCCGTCGCAATCTCATGATGAAGCTGATCCCAGCCGCATTCCTGATGATCGCTCTTGGCTACCCAGGCGAAATCTCAGCCGACAACATGACCCGCGGTATCTGGGGCGCACTGTCCTCGATTCCGTTCCTGTACATCCTCTACGTACTTTGGGTCGAGCTGGGCAAGTCCATGGTCACGCAGCCGGAGCAAGTCCGCAAGGACCTCAATGGTCTACGTTTGCTGCTTCTTGCAACGTGGGGCGTTTACCCAATTGCGTACCTGTTGCCACAGCTGGGCATCGACGGAGCAGATTCATTCGTCGGTCGCCAGATTGGTTACTCGATCGCCGACGTTCTGGCCAAGTGTCTCTTCGGTTTGTTGATCTACAAGATCGCCCGCGAGAAGAGCTTCGCAGACGACGATGCATTTGCAGCTCAAGAAATCAAGGAAGCACCATCTTCTGCAGGGAAGACCGCCTCCTACTAGTCCCAAATAGTTAACCGCTTTGAGGCCGCGAGAAGTGAAATCTTTTCGCGGCCTCATTGTTTTGTTTTCAGGCGTACCATCTGTTCATGACACAAGAGCAGCCGTTCACCGTTGTAAGAAAAATTGGCGACCTTGAGATCCGGGATTACCCGGCCAGTGTTCACGCCCAAATGACTCTCACCGGCAGTTCCAACACGGTTGGCAACAAAGCTTTCGGATCACTCGTTGGTTACATCACCAGCAACAACATCGCGATGACCTCCCCGGTAATCCAAGAGCGCAATGAAGACCAGTGGAATGTTTCCTTCGTCATGCCAGCCGGCATGAACGCCTCGCAGATGCCGCAGCCCACAAATAGTGAACTGATGATTCGCGAAGTACCTGAACACCTTGCCGGGGCCACGACCTGGTCGGGCAGTTGGAAGTACGCCGAGGTTGAAAAACGCGGTGAGGAAATGGTCAAGCAATTGGCTGACCTTGGTTACCGAGTAGTTGGCGAGCCGCGTTGGGCTCGTTACGACCCACCGTGGAAGCCGTGGTTCATGCGCCGCAATGAAGTGATCGTTCCTATTGTTGAGGCCTAATCCACAATTGGAGTTGACCCAGGCAGGGCAAGCATGCGATCTAGTGCGATTTTCGCCCAATGAGCGGTATCAGGATCGACGCTGATTTGGTTGATTACGTTACCGCTAGCCAGTGATTCCAATGAATACACCAGGTGGGGAAGGTCAATTCGGTTCATGGTTGAGCAGAAACATACGGTTTTGTCCAGGTAGGTGATTGCTTTGTCCGGATGGGCCAAGGCCAGTCGCTTCACCAGATTCAGTTCCGTACCAATCGCCCACGCAGATCCGGCCGGAGCATTTTCAATTGTCGTGATGATTTTTTCGGTGGATCCGACCTGATCTGCTTTTTCCACTACCTCGTAGGTGCACTCTGGGTGCACGATCACGGTCACACCGGGAACTTCGGAGCGAACCCGGTCAACACATTCAGGGGTGAAACGCCCATGCACACTGCAGTGGCCTTTCCATAAAATCATTTTTGCGTTGCGAAGTTCCTCAACGGTGAGTCCACCGCTGGGTTTGCGGGGGTTAAACACAACGCAGTCCTCAAGGCTTAAACCCAACTCGCGAACAGCGGTATTTCGACCTAGGTGCTGATCGGGCATGAAAAGAACTTTTTCGCCCCGTTCAAACGCCCATTCAAGGCTGCGCTTTGCGTTACTCGATGTGCAGATAGACCCGCCGTGTTTGCCGGTGAAGGCTTTGATCGCAGCCGTTGAGTTCATGTAGGTAATGGGAATTGTGACTGCAGCAACGCCAGCCGCTTCAAGGTCGGCCCAACACTGTTCCACCTGACTGATTTCAGCCATATCGGCCATCGAGCAACCTGCTGCAAGGTCGGGAAGGATGACTTTTTGGTTGTCGGCGGTCAAAATATCAGCGCTTTCAGCCATGAAGTGAACACCACAGAAAACGATGAATTCGGCATCGGGCTTATCGGCCGCTTTTTGTGCGAGCTTGAATGAGTCCCCGGTGACATCAGCAAATTGAATTACTTCATCACGCTGGTAGTGGTGACCGAGGATAAAAACTCGCCCACCCAATGCGTCTTTGGCAACTCGGGCGCGGGCTACCAAATCCGGATCAGAGGCCGGAGGCAGGTCACCCGGGCATTCGACGCCTCGCTCACTATCTGGATCAGCAGAGTTGCCCAGCAAAAGTAAGGCAAGGGGGCTCGGAGTGGGATCAACGAAGGCTTGAACCATTTGATAATTGTCCCTCGGCCTGCTATTTGTGCCACACGGGGTTGCGCTCAGCGTGAAATGATCGGCCAACAACGGGTGGCATCTAGCGCAATGGGTCCTCGTGCCTTACCCTAGGGTCAGCAAAGCGAACCATAATCGCAATTGACCCGTGAAAGAGGTTTGAATCATGTCTACTGAAACTGCAGTTGAAACCCCCGTCACCGACGGCATCCAACTCAGCGGTCCAGCCGCAGACAAGGTCAGAATCCTCCTTGAATCGGAAGGCCGCGACGACCTCGCGCTTCGCATCGCAGTTCAGCCAGGCGGTTGCTCCGGGCTTCGCTACCAGCTCTTCTTCGACGACCGTAACCTCGACGGCGACGTCGTCAAAGAATTCGGCGCAGTGAACGTTGTTACCGACCGCATGAGCGCTCCCTATCTCAGCGGGGCGACCATTGACTTTGTTGACACGATTGAGAAGCAGGGCTTCACAATCGATAATCCAAATGCCACCGGTTCGTGTGCGTGTGGGGATTCGTTCAACTAATTCGCAGGCTTTTGGGCCAGTGACGTAAGGAGTCGGTAGGCTCTGGCAAGTGGCTATCCTCATTACCGGTTCTATTGCAACCGATCATTTAATGACCTTTCCCGGCAACTTCGTTGATTCACTCGTTGCCGAAAAACTCGACAAGGTGTCCCTGTCCTTCCTCGTTGACGAATTAGAGATTCGACGCGGTGGAGTCGCTCCCAACATTGCTTTCGGCATTGGGTGCCTAGGGCTTAAACCAGTGCTCGTTGGCGCGGTCGGTCCTGACTTCGCGGACTACGAAAGCTGGCTCAACCGTCACGGTGTGGACACCAGCGGCGTGCACGTCTCCGAAACAGCACACACCGCGCGCTTTGTGTGCACAACAGATGCCGAGCAAAACCAGATTGCCACTTTCTATGCGGGTGCCATGAGCGAAGCTCGTAATATTGAACTCAAGCCAATCGTGGACGCCGTGGGCAGTGCCGACATAGTTTTGATTGGCGCAAACGACCCATTAGCCATGCAACGTCACACGGACGAATGCCGCTTCCGCGGCTATCCATTTGCAGCAGACCCATCTCAGCAGCTTGCTCGGATGAGCGGCGAAGAAGTAAAGCCACTTATTGAAGGCGCCACATATTTGTTTACCAATGAGTACGAGTCGGCGCTTATTGAACAGAAAACCGGTTGGAAAGCTTCGGATATCTCCGATCTCGTTCAAGTTCGCGTTACCACTCTTGGACCTAAGGGTGCACGCATTGAGCGTCGCGGGGAAGCCCCCGTTCACGTGGCGATCGCTGAAGAAGAACGCAAAGCAGATCCCACAGGTGTTGGTGACGCCTTCCGCGCAGGATTCCTCACCGGTCAAGCATGGGGATTGACCGATGAACGTTCGGCACAAATCGGTTCACTTTTGGCAACCTACGTTATTGAAACTGTAGGCACGCAGGAGTACGAACTGGCGCAGAAGCATTTCTTGGAACGTATGGCAGGCAACTACGGAGATGATGCGGCAGCCGAAGTTGAAGGATTTATTTCCTGCATTCGGCCCTAATTCACACTGAATCAATTTAGTTGAATTAAGTTGTGCGGGGTGCAATCGATTTCAACCGGTAGTGGACAGATCCCACCAAGCCCGTGGTCACTCACCGACCCGCGCCTGGCGCAACCCGATTCAGACTTGGTCTGCATTGGCGCAGAGCTCGACCCCATAACCGTATTGCACGCTTACACAATGGGATTGTTCCCAATGCGGGTTGACCTTGAAACGGGGGAGCAGGAACTTGGTTGGTGGTCACCAGATCCCCGCGGCATCTTGCGTTTGAATCAGTTAAAGGTGTCGAGATCACTCAACAAATCAATGCGAAATTTCACGGTCACTTTTGATCAAGCTTTTGAGCGGGTCATGCGTTCGTGTTGGCGCGACGGTGCTGGCGGTAATTGGATCACCGATGAATTTGTGGAGACCTATACGTATTTACATGAGAACGGCTTCGCCCATTCGGTTGAAGTGTGGAATGCGGGGGAGGAGTTAGTCGGTGGACTTTATGGGATAGAGATTGGTGGCCTCTTCGCTGGTGAATCGATGTTTCATCGCGAGCGGGATGCGTCAAAAGTTGCCTTGGTGTCGATTGTGCAAAAGCTTGGCGAGTGTCCCGGAACGCGACTATTTGACGTGCAATGGCAGACAGAGCACCTGAAAACATTGGGTGTCACCCAGATCAGCAGAACTGACTACCTCGATGAATTAAACATGGTGTTGAGCAGTAAGCCGTGCTTTTCGTTAGTCGGTAACTAGCGCGAGGGCGATGGGTAACTGCGTAAGAAACAGGTCGATTGTGTTTTCACTGCAATCTGGTGGAAGCGAAATGCGAATACTTGAATCATTCGGCAACCCCATAGCTTCAAGAACGTGTGAGGGCATTCGGGTATCTGCGGTACACGCGGAACCGCTAGCAACCTGAATTCCCCGCTTATCCAATTCGGTGACGAGTGCACCACCGGCGGCGCCTTTAATGCTGAAAGTCAAAATATGGGGCAGGCGATCCGCGGGATCACCGGCGCACAACAGGTTCATCGACGCCAACTCCGAACGCACTCGATCAATCATCACCCGATTCGAGTCCGCCTGGCTCTGCCACAACGGGGCAACCTCTTCCAAGGCAACAGCCGCGGCGACCGCTGCGGGAATATCGGGAAATCCACCGATCCAGCCGCGGTCGGGCGCCTCTTCGGGTCGCCAGCGAAGGCTCGGGCTGGTAACCACAATGGCAACTCCGGGAGGGCCACCCCAATCTTTGGCTGGGGCAACAAGGACATCGAAGTCGGCGGGAAGCGGTTCGTGACTGATCACCGCGGTGCAATCAGCCACCAAAGGCACCCCCGCTGCGCGGCACGCGGTGAGCGCCTGGGCGAAGGGCTGGCGGGTACCCACTTCGGCGTTAGCAACCTGGATGCAGGCCATAGCAGCGCCGAGAATGAGTTGGGACTGTAGATCAGCAAGGTCCAGGGCGCCGGTCATTTCCGCTGGATCTAAGCCGAGGGAGACCACTTCGGCGCCGGGTAATGAGCCAGCGGCACCCAAAACAGCCATGGATTCAACGCTCCCGACCAGAATTCGTGGTGAAATACCCGATCGAACTGCGAATATTCCACCAATTGTGGCCCTAAGCGCATCTGGTCCGGAACCAGCGAAAAAGACATTTTCGGGGGAAACCCCCAAAAATTTGGCGATGCTTGCGCGAGCCGAATCCAGGAGTAAGCCTGATGCCCGGCCAGCATGGTGCATCCGGGCCGGATCAGACCACGCTTTGGCGGCAGCCGATTGCCAAGCGGAGAGGGTCGCGGGGGTGAGGGGAACTCCAGCAATTGCGTCTAAATACCCAGGTGCTCGCTCGGCTTCCATTTACCTAGATTAGTCAGGAATTGGCATGGGCAACAAATGTGACCTGATCAACTCTCCTTGACCCCGATCCTAGAGAGAATTGCCAGGGTGAGTGCGCTAGTGTCCCTCATAGAAGTTGCAGTAGAAGTTCAGGAAAAAATGCACCCTGGAATCAATGGCACTTTAGGGTGAATTTCATGGGTCACCGTGGAAAATGCGAAGGGTACATTTGTGGCTATGACTCGTAAATCGAGCGAAAAGCGACTGGGCAAACGTCTAGGCCTTGCCGGGATTGCGGTTTTCGGCATGTTGTTGCTGTCGGGCTGCACTGCCAATGAAGCCTTCTTTTTTGACATGCCCGAGCCTGCCACCAAGGAAGCTCCCATCATTCAAAGTCTGTGGAACGCGTCGTGGATAGCCGCCTGGGGAGTAGGGCTTTTCACTGCAGGACTCATGGTCTGGTCGATCGTGGCCTATCGTCGTCGTCGGATCAACGAAGTACCCGAGCAAACCAAATACAACATCCCCATTGAAGTCCTCTATACGCTGGTTCCTCTCGTCATGGTGGCCGGACTCTTCTGGTTCACCGCTCGTGATCAGAGCGAAATTTTGACCATGGACAACGATCAAAGCCAGACCGTCAACGTGGTGGGCTTTCGCTGGTCATGGGCATTTAATTACCTCGACGAAGATGTCTACTCAATCGGAGTCCCGGTAGATTCCCAGATGATCTCCGAAGATCCGGTCATCGCTGCCGAGCAGATCCCGACTTTGGTTCTACCCGTTGATGAAAAAGTCCGATTCGAGCTCACGTCACCTGATTCATTCATTCTGGGTCCCGAGTTTCCTGTTCAAAATGGACGTCATTCCCGGTAAGACCAATGCCTTCGAGCTTACGCCCGACAAAGTTGGGACTTTTGCCGGCAAGTGTGCGGAACTGTGCGGCACCTACCACTCCCAAATGCTTTTTAACGTCAAAGTGGTTGAGCGAGCAGAGTTCAATGAGTACGTTGCCGGCTTGCGAGCAGCAGGTCAAACAGGTTCGATACAAACAGGCCAATCAACCAGCGATGGACAAAAGCCAGGGGAGCGGAGAATATGACAATCCTGAATGACCGCCCAATAACGACCCCGGGTCCCGGTGATGCTGGTCCCCGTTTGGTGAGCAATGCACCCAAGAAGAGCTTTGGCAAAGCGGTAGTTAACTGGATACGTCAACCGACCACAAAGT
>JBIIOS010000058.1:0-11721 GCA_044336805.1 Candidatus Nanopelagicales bacterium | reverse complement strand
ACTGTCAAAGTTGTAGGACATCGACTACCCCTGAATGCTCTCAATAATTGTGGCATTCGCCATGCCACCGGACTCGCACATGGTCCACAGTCCATACCTGCCGCCGGTCTCCTCGAGACGACCAACAAGTTGTGCGAGTAAGCGTCCACCGGAAGCTCCCACCGGATGACCGAAAGCGATGGCTCCACCCCAAGGATTTACCCGCGATCTGTCGATATCGAACTCAGACTCCCAAGCCAACACAACAGAGGCGAAAGCTTCATTCACCTCAAAGGTGTCTATGTCTTGCGCGTTCAGACCGGCCTTCTTCAGAACTTTTTCCGTGGCAGGGATGACTCCGGTTAACATCAAAATGGGGTCATCACCTACCGCGCTCGTGGCAACAATTCGCGCCCGCGGTGTGAGTGAATGCTCCAACAATGCGCGCTCAGAGACCACAAGTGTTGCTGCTGCACCGTCGGTGATCTGCGATGAATTACCTGCGGTAACCCCCCAACGGATTTCTGGGAATCTCTCCGACATCTCGGGTCGCTCATAAGCAGCCTTCAGCCCGGAAAGAATTTCCACCGTGGTGGTGTCGCGAATCCCCTCATCTGTTGTAACAACATTTCCATTTGTTGTCACCGGCACGATGTCACGACCTATTAGACCGTTGTCTCGATAGCGCGCTGCTAGCTGGTGCGAGCTCGCCGCGTACTCGTCCATGGCCAGCCGGTCTATATTCCAACGACCAGCAATTACCTCTGCAGAAATACCTTGTCCGACAAGTCCCTCCGGCATTGCCGCATGAAAACGGGGACCGAGTTCGTCGCGCCCCATCCGGTTAAGTTTCATGGGGACCCTGCTCATCATCTCGACACCACCGACCGCTATCACGTCCATCTGACCGGAGGCCACGGTCGCTGCGGCGAAATGAACCGCCTGTTGGAATGAACCGCATTTGCGGTCGAGGGTGACTCCCGGCACCGATGATGGCCAGCCCGATGCGAGGACAGCATGCCGGGCAATATTGCCTGCTTGCTCACCCACTTGCTGGACGCACCCAACAATCGTGTCCTCGATAAACCCTGGATCGATGCCGGTGCGCTGTTGCAATGCGATCAAAACGGTCGAGAGTAGGTCCACCGGGTGGGTTGCAGCAAGGGATCCTGACTCCCGTCCACGTCCGAAAGGTGTGCGGACTACGTCGACGATGTAAGCATCTATGCCATGCATCTTCTCACCAGCTTCCATCTCGTAAGTGGATCTCGGCTTAACGGACTGACGAACTAACGCCCTAAGCGCTCGCGTTCTTTATCGCGCACCTCGCGTCGGAGAATTTTCGCTGCAGGGCTTTTGGGGAGTACCGGCCAGATAGCAATACTTCGAGGGCGCTTGTATTTAGGTACCCGATCTGCGACAAAGTCCAGGAGCTCTTGCTCTGAAACATCAAAGCGCACGGCCACCACACCGTGAACAATCTCTCCCCACGTGTCGTCAGGGATGCCCACCACAGCTGCTTCTTTTACGGCCGGATGGTCGTTTAATGCGTCCTCGACTTCACGCGGATACACGTTCGAACCACCACTAATGATCAAGTCATTCTTACGGTCGACGAGAAAAACGTATCCTTCCTCGTCCAAGTAACCGAGGTCACCCGTGTGCAGCCAACCATTTCGGATGGTCTGCGCGGTGAGTTCTGGTTTGTTCCAATAACCCTTCATCAACAAAGGACCGCGGGTTACCACTTCACCTACTTCACCGGGCGGCAGGAAGTTATCGTCCTCGTCCATGGCCGCTACTTCCATCAAGGTGTAGGCCCGACCAGCAGATCCGATTCGGTCATGCTCTTCGGGCTGCAGGACCGTGATGGCCATTGGAGCCTCACTTTGACCGTAGGACTGTGCAAGTACTTTCCCAAATATGCGTTGTGCTTTTTCAGAGACCGACGGTGGGATCGGTGATGCGCCCCAGCACAGTCGGCGAAGTGAAGACGTCTCGTAGTCCTCTACCCCGGGCACGTCAACAACGAGCGCAATCATGGTGGGAACCAAGAAGCTGTAGGAAGCTTTTGTTGACTGGAGTTCCTCAAGCCAGGTTTTCGCGTCAAACTTCGTCATGATGAAACTGCGAGCACCTCGCGCGAAGGATGGAAGGAAGTACGCACCACTCGCATGAATAATCGGTGCCGCATGCAAAAAGGTGTCGTCTTGCCCAATGTCAGGCATGAGGTCGATCAGAAAGTTTGCAACTTCGGCGTGCTCACCACGCATTGTTAAAGTGACAGCTTTGGGCATCCCGGTTGTGCCACCGGTGTAACCCAGTCGATACGGCGCTTCGGGGTCGCGGGGCACGTAGCACGGCTCGTGCGGACCACTCCAAGCATTTTCTTTTAACCAAGAAACATCGGCCTCGAAAATAATGTCCGCACCACCGGGTGGGCGATTTCCGTTATGAACGACAGCCCGGCAACCGGCATCTTCTAACTTGTAACTGTTCTGGGCCTGCGTGTCATTCTCGTTCAGCGGTACACGCACCAAACCGGATTTAGCCAGCGAGTAATACATGACGAGGCACTCAATACCGTTGGGCAACATGACGCCAACACGGTCCCCAGGAAGCAACCCCTGAGCAATGAGCAGGTTGCCAATTCGGTCAGTTGCAGCGTCAAACTCCTTAAACGAAATAACTCGGCCTTCGCATTCAAGTGCCGGCTTATCGCCGAAACGCCGTGCACTCTGTCTAATCAAGGCACCGATATCCACGGTAGTACTCCTAGTTCTTTATTCGAAGGTGTATTTAACGTTTGAGCGTGACGCTGAGCTCGCCCTGCGAATATCCCAAGTATTGGGAGGCCGTGTTGGCCACCATTTCGCGCACGAGGGTTACTTCGGGTGAATCCGGGTATGAAAGGTCAGTCTTTACTGGACCCGCGGCAAGCATCGCGTCAACATCAGGACCAGGAATGAGGTAACGCAGAATCAATTCCTCGTCGGAGAGGTTTTCACCTAACTGGTGGCGAATCTCTTTCAGTGATGGGTCAGGCCGTTCCCACACCAGGAATTCCTTACCGCGCTTACTGGAGAAAGCTTTATCCATGACCTCAGGATTAACTTCACCGGGGATTGGTCCCATGTGGCCTGCCAAGTACATGAGGTTTTCATCGGGGAAGACCGTGTATCGATCTTCGTTGACAAGATTGAGTAAGGCTTGAATGCCGACTAGTTGAGAATACGGCGTTGCCATGATGGGGAAGCCCATCTCCTCGCGCACGATACTGATCTCTTCCAAGAGTTCGCCGTAACGATCTCCCATTCCGTATTGGTGCAACTGGTTGATCAAAGTGCCTGTCATCCCGCCGGGCAACTGGTGCGCGGAGTGCGCGAGGTTGTATTCCCGAGGAGCTCCGAGTGTGTAGCCCTCAGCCTCGGCAACTCGGGTTAGGTGTTCTGAGATGCGTGGGATCAGGGATTCGTCAAGGTTGGTCTCAAAGCCCAGTCGACGCATATTGTCAGCGGTTATGTCAACCGATGGCATCGAAGGACCGTTAGCCATCGGACCCATTGCTGTATGCAAGATATGAATCCCCGCTTTGGCAGCAGTGAGGTAGTTCAGGGTGCTGATTCCGGTCGTGTTGTGGAAATGTGCTTCCAGTGGGACCCCGTTAGCGGCCTCAACCATGCGAGGTATCCAGGTTGCTGCCCGCTCGGGTGAAAGCACACCGGCTTCGTCACCCAAGATAATCGTTTCAGTACCCCACGTAGACATTTCGCGAACAATGTTGGCGTAGAAGTCGTCGGTATGTACCGGGGAATCAGCGAACATAACTTGCGGAGCGGACTGTGCGCCTGCATCCTGCACGATGCCGCTCATCCACTTCATTTCATCAAGGTTAAATAGGCAGTCGAAAATCCACATGCTGCCGATACCGTGCTTGATCAAAGTTCGAACCCACAGTTCCAAGACCGAGCGTGGTGTCAAGCCCATTCCGACAATGGCGTTGGCTCTGGATCCAGCTCGTAGTCGACTCGTCGGCATGGCTGCTCGGATTAGGTCAAGACCCTCCCACGGATTTTCGCGGCAATAACGAACAAGGACTTCCATCAGACTGGATCCGGTTAAGTCGACAATGTGATAACCCATGCTGTCGATGTCGGCGGCAATGGGAAGGCTGTGACCCGCACGCATCCGCATGCCCCACAGACTTTGTTGGCCATCACGGAGGGTTTGGTCGATGAACTTGATTTCGGTCACGATGGCATCTTCTCCTTGGATTCGGTGTCTTGGTTCTCGGTTGTCCAGCGGGGTAGAAAGTCCTGTTCAACCCACCGGGTGTGGTGTTGCTGTTGCGCGAAGCCTTCGTCGGCAACAACGCTGATCAGAAACTCTCGATTCGTTGTCACTCCATCAACTTTCAGGTGCTTGAGTGCACGACCCATTCGCGTTATCGCGTCGCCGCGATCCGAGCCGTGCGTGAGCACCTTCGCGATCATCGAGTCGTAGTAGGGCGGAATCAAATACCCGCCGTAGACATGGCTATCAACGCGGACCCCTCCACCTTGAGGTGGGATCCACTTTGTCACGCGTCCCGGTGCGGGCATGAAGTTGTTGCGAGGGTCTTCGGCATTAACCCGACACTCAATTGCATGGCCTGTGAGGTGAACTTCGTCTTGGGTGATGGACAACGGTTCTCCTGCTGCAATGCGCAGCTGCTCGCGAACGATGTCAACTCCGGTAACGAGCTCGGTCACGGGGTGCTCAACCTGCACCCGCGTATTCACTTCGAGAAAGGCGAATTCTCCCGTGATTGCGTCGACAACAAATTCAACTGTTGCCGCGCCGACGTAGTCCAGTGCCCGGCAGAGGTCAACCGCTGCAACATGTAAAGCCTCTCGCACTTCCAGTGGTATTGAAACAGCCGGAGCTTCTTCCACCACCTTTTGATAACGACGCTGCGCTGAGCAGTCACGCTCACCGAGATGGATGACGTGACCGTGTGTGTCAGCCAAGATCTGAACTTCTACGTGCCGCGCTTGGGTGATGAACTTTTCAACATAAACGCGACCGTCACCAAATGCTTGCAGGGCCTCGTTGCTGGCTGATGCAAACTTTTCATCTAGGTCGGAAAGTTCGTTGACGAGCACCATGCCACGACCACCACCGCCAGCCGCTGCCTTTAATAGGACAGGTAACCCAATTGCTTCTACTTGGGCGCGCGCTGCCTCAAGGCTTTCAAGTGCTGCGCTTCCGGCGCCGGTGTTGATGCCCACCGACTCGGCCACGGCGCGGGCCTGAATCTTGTCCCCTCCTCGGCGAATTGTTTCACCTGAGGGCCCGATAAAAATGATCCCGTTTTCAACACATGCGTCGGCAAGTTCCGGGCGTTCGGCGAGGAAACCATAACCGGGGTGGAGCGCATCACAGCCGGTTGCAAGTGCCGCTTGCATCACCCGATTTATATCTAAATAACTTTCCGTCGAAGCACCTGGTCCAATGCACACTACGTAGTCGGCCAAGTAGGCCGCCATGCTTTCACGGTCAGCCTCGGACACGATTGCAACAGACTCCACACCTTCATCGGCGCACGCGCGAATGATACGAACCGCAATCTCGCCACGGTTTGCAACTAGGACTCTTCGAAGGGCCATCGATGCCGCTACCCCTGCGGGCGAATAACGACGAGGAGTTGTCCAAACTCGACCATCTGTCCGTTATCCGGTTCAATAGCTACGACTGTGCCCGACACACCAGCCTTGACGTGGTTCATCAGTTTCATGACTTCGACGATCCCGACGGTGTCTTCAGCGTCAACCTCCTGGCCGATGACCACGAATTCCGGTGCCCCTGGCTGTGGTGAGCGCCAGAAAAGTCCTAGCGAGGGGGCTTTGACACTATGACCGTCCACCGAATTACTGGCGGCCGCTGGCTGAGCGGGGGTTGAATGTGGCTCAACGACAGACGCGGGCGTAGCAGCCGCGGTAGCCTGCGAGGCCGGGGTGGCCAAGACGGGGGGAGCTATCGAATGTGAGACAGGTGACCCTGAATTGTGGTCCGCTGACACCTCTGGTGGGCGCCCCGTTCGGGTCAGTTCAAGTGTTGTGTCTCCGATTCGAACGGACATTTCACCCCAGTCAGATGCATCAAAAGTAGCAACGAGCGCTTTGATATCTTCAGGGGTGAGGGCCATGGCAATCCTTTCGACTTGGGTTTCCAACAGGATTCCCATAACTAACACAGAGGTCCGATGTTTAATGCATACTAGCGACATGGATGGAGCAAGACAATGGAAACCCTAAAAATAATCCGTCCGGCTTTCGCCTTCGCCTTCGAAACCCAGATTGAACGCGGATGAGCGTAACCGACAGCACAATCGTCAAAATCCGTGATCTGATCATGAGCGGTCAGATCAATCCGGGTGATCGCCTGCCACCAGAGCAAGAACTCGCCCTGTCTATGGGAATCTCGAGAAGTTCACTTCGTGAAGCCGTCAAAGCGCTGAGCCAAGCCAAAGTGCTTGACGTGCGCCGCGGTGATGGCACTTACGTGACCAGCCTCGAGCCCCAATTGCTGCTGTCCGGATTGTCCTTCGTGATCGATCTCATGGAAGACCGGACTCTCGCTGACATTTTTGAGGTCCGCAGACTCCTAGAACCATCATCGACCGCCCTGGCTGCGCAACGAATCACCGATGCACAGCTGGAGGCACTTCGATTAAGCATGGTCTCGATGCGGGAGGCCCACGACCCAGAAGAACTCGTTAGTCGCGATATGGACTTCCACGCCCAGATTGCCGAGGCGACGGGTAACACCAGCCTTTGCTCGATCCTTGATGCAATTTCCTCCCGTGCGGTGCGTGCTCGCGTGTGGCGCGCCTCGACACTCGGCATGAAAACCATGACCTTGTCAGCACACCAGCAAATCCTCGAAGCCCTCACCGACCGTGACCCTTCGCTGGCGCATGCGGCCGCAACCGTCCATGTCTCGGAGTCAGAACGTTGGCTAAATGAGCACCTATCGGTGAAAAGGCATCAGGGAAAGTCACCTTCGCACAGCAATACGCATATTCACACCGATACCCACATTCACATGAATCAGACCTTGGTTGAACAAGGAGCAGTAACGTGAACGATCCGATTGTCCTCTCCGGTGTGGGTATCACCCCGTTCGGTCGCCAGCCTGATGAATCAGTGGCTTCATTGGCTGCAGCTGCCGCCGCGGCTGCCATCACCGACTCTGGAATTACACCCGCGGACATCGAACTCGTTGTGTTCGCCAACTCCACCCAGGGGGCAATGGACGGTCAGCATGGGATCCGCGGTCAACTCGCGTTGGCCGGAATTGATCTCGGCGTCGTTCCAATTATTAACGTTGAAAATGCCTGCTGCAGCGCAACAACTGCGCTTCAGGTCGCTACCGCCTACGTTCGCGCCGGCATGGCGCGGCATGCATTGGTGGTTGGGTCTGAAGTGATGACCCAGGCCGCACCGGATGCAATCTTGGCTGCCTTCGAAGGAAGTTGGGATGTCGCGAATCGCGAAAAAAGTATTGCGCGACTCGCTGATTGGGGTAGTGGAACACCCGCACCCGATGATGCCGTCGAATTGGCAAGTCGCACTGTTTTTATGGACATATATGCGGCTTTCGCGCGCGATCATATGACCCGGTTTGGTAGCACAGCCGAGCAGTTTGCCGCCGTGAGCGCGAAGAATCACATGCACTCGGTGCACAACCCCAACGCTCAATTCCAAAAGCCGTTCACCGTTGAGGAGATCCTCAACAGCAAACAAGTTGTGTGGCCACTCACAGTTCCTATGTGCTCACCCGTCAGCGATGGAGCAGCGGCGGCCGTGGTGTCACACCTCGCAGATGCAGCATCTCCCGGGCGAGCCGTCATTATTCGCGGCATTGCCCTCGGACATGGTGGCGCCTGGGATGGCAAAGATCCCCAAGATCACGTCAGTCATCGCACGGCACTTCGTGCCTATAAAGAAGCAGGCCTCACACCCGCGGACGTCGACGTCGCAGAAGTACATGACGCCACCGCGGTGGGTGAAGTTCAACAGATCGAACATATGGGACTTGTTCCCTACGGTGATGGCGGTGCAGCAGCACAGCGCGGCGATACAGCCGTGGGTGGATCAATTCCGGTTAATCCTTCTGGAGGATTGGAATCACGCGGACACCCGATTGGCGCAACCGGACTCGCGCAGATCCATGAACTCGTCACTCAACTGCGGGGTGATGCAGGGGCGCGTCAAGTTGATGGCGCACGGATCGCGCTTGCTGAAAACAGTGGTGGGCTTGTTGGGGTAGAGGAAGCCGCCGTTGCGGTAACCCTGCTCGAGGCGCGGGGCAAATGAACCTGGCAGAACTCCTCGTTGCATCTGCCCGACGTGTCCCATTCTCGGTAGCGCTAGCCTCCGGAAACCAACCCATCGCAACATTTCGAAGTCTTGCTGACCAGGTAGCTGGGCGAGCCCACACCTTGATTAAGCAACATGGCATCGGCCCTGGGCATCGGGTTGCAATTTATGCTGAGAACAGCCCGGATTACCTCGAATATCTCCTCGCAATCTGGTGGACCGGTGCAACAGCTATCCCGATGAGCGCGATGCTGCACCCTCGTGAAGTAGTTGCATTACTCCTCGACTCACGATCGTCTTTATGTCTCGTGTCAACAAGTAAAGCCCACGAGTTAGCGTCGGAAATGGTCCCGTGTCCTGTGCTTGAGTGCCGTGAAGTGGTAGTCGCTGATCACACCGACCCACCGCGCGTAGTGGAATCATTTGATCCAGCTTGGATTTTCTACACGAGCGGGACCACCGGAACCCCCAAAGGTGCTGTTCTCTCACACGGCAACCTCATGGCAATGACTCTCGCTTATCTCAGTGATGTCGAGCCCCTCGACGAACGTTCGGGGTTGCTGCATCTCGCTCTCATGAGCCATGCGGGTGGACTTTTTTCACTTCCTTTCATCGCTCGAGGGGGGCGCCAAGTTGTACCTGAGTCGTGCACTGCCGATCCCGCCGAAACCTGGTCACTTCTCGCAGACCAGTCAGCCTTAAGTCTGTTCGCACCACCCGTTCTTTTGCGCAGACTTGTTAATGCTCCCGAGGCAAACCCGCACGCAGCCGAGCACATGGGCACGGTCCTTGTCGGTGCAGCGCCGGTGCTGGTAAACGACCTGGTTACCGGGGTCGAAGTTTTCGGACCACGAATTTGGAATGGTTATGGTCAAGGTGAAACCCCGTGCACAATCACGGCGCTAGATGCACGCAGTATCGGCAGTGCAGTTGCCTCTTCAGATCTTGATCTATTGCGCAGTGTCGGCTATCCACGAATTGGAACCGAGGTGCGCGTTGTCGACAACGACGCTCGCACATGTCCCGATGGCGAACCCGGTGAAATCACGGTTCGTGGACCCACCGTCATGTCGGGCTACTGGGAGCGGCCAACCGCGACAGCCGAGGCGGTCCGCGACGGCTGGCTGCACACCGGCGATATCGGGGTGTTCCACAACGGCGCCCTCACGTTGCTCGACCGCAGCAAAGATCTCGTCATTACCGGTGGAGCCAATGTGTACCCCCGGGAGGTTGAAGATGTCCTCCTCTCACATGACACCGTGACTGACGTCGCCGTGATAGGAATACCCGATGATGAGTGGGGTGAGCGAGTGGTGGCTTTCATCGTCCCCTCAACCGCCGGCAACATTTCAGAGGCAGAACTTGACGCCTACTGCATAGCGAACATAGCCCGGTACAAACGCCCAAAGGAATACCACCAAGTCTCGACCCTTCCGCGTAACGGAGCGGGGAAAGTCCTCAAAAACGAACTACGTGCAACCCTCAAAACCCCAGTTAATAGCCCAGTTAAGGAGCAACCATGACCCACATTGATTTTCTTGACAGCACACTTCGTGACGGACAACAAAGTTTGTGGGGCATGCGCATGCAAGCCGCTATGGCATTACCGGTAGCACCCATATTGGACCGCGCCGGATTCAAAGTAATTGACGCCGCAGCGAGTTCCTTCTTTGAAGTCCTCATTAAATACAAGCGCGAAAATCCATGGCAGGGATTGGACCTGTTAATGGGGGCTATCCGCCGCACGCCTGTGCGCGGTGGGATGCGCTCGAATGCGTGCATTAGCTTCGGGACAACTCCCGATGCACTGATGGACATCTGGATGCGGCAACTCAACGAGCATGGTGTCCGAAGCTATTGGATTTACGATGGACTATTCAACATCGACAAGATGGCCCGTCTCGCCCGAATCGCAAAGCAATACGACTCAGAGGTGGCTGGCACGGTCATTTTCGCCATGTCTCCCATTCACACTGACGAGTACTACGCCGACAAAGTCCGTAAACTCGCAGCCGTCCCCGAGGTTGACACGATACTTTTATATGACACCGCGGGTGTGCTTCATACCGACCGGTTACGAACACTTGTTCCGACCTTCGTCGAAAACGCCGGTGGCAAGCCGATCGAGATGCATTCCAACAACCTGATGGGTATCTCTGGAATGGCCTACTGTGAAGCTGTTCGACTTGGCGTGAAGGTTCTGCACACGACAGTGCGCTCGATGGCAAACGGTCCATCGACTCCCAGTACCGAAAGCATGATTCGCAACATTGAACTGATGGGTTACACGCACTCAGTTAACGGTGCCCTACTGGGTGCGGTCTCAGACCACTTCGAGCGAGTGGGAAAACAAGAGGGGCATCTGGTAAATCAATTTGCCGAGTACGACCTGTTTAGTCTTCAACACCAGATTCCTGGTGGCATGACCGGCACATTAAAAGCCCAACTCGAGCAGTACGGGATGACGGACCGCATGGGAGAGGTGCTCGAAGAGACCGCTCGTGTTCGTCGCGAATTGGGTTACCCAATGATGGTGACGCCTTTTAGTCAGTTGGTCGGCATCCAAGCCGTGCTCAACGTTGTTACCGGAAACCGCTACTCCGTGGTACCCGACGAGGTCGTCCAATACGCCGCGGGTTACTACGGCGAAACTCCGGCTCCCATTGAGCCCGACACTCTTGATCGAATCATGGCCGCACCGCGAGCCGCAGAAATCTTTGCTAATCCGCCCGAGCAGCCCACAGAAGATGAACTGCGCAAGAAATTTGGGACGAACGACGACGACGAGTTGGTCCTGAAGGCACTGGTACCGCAGTTTGACCTTGACGCAATGCATGCGGCCGGCCCAACCAAGCGTGACTATCCACTTGCCAGCTCTGAGGTACTGCAGGTTCGGCAACTGGTCGCCGCTATCAACGCGCCCTACGCCCGCGTTGCAACTGAGTCAATGGACATAGTGCTCCGCAGGTCGGGTGCCTAAGAAGCTGGGTCTAGCCCAGCAAATCAGCGCCCCCATAGACAAACAGCGATTGGCCGGTGATCATGGACGCATCACGGGAGACGAGGAAGCGTGCGGTAGCGCAGTAGTCCTCGGCCTCGACCAGCCGCCCGCTGGGGTTCTTTGCCTTAGCTGCCGCAATAACTTCGTCGGTGCGGTCACCAAAAACATCACGCAGTGCGTCCGTGTCCTGGGTGCTGGGGGCGAGACCGTTGACGCGAATACCGTCGGGGGCAAGTTCAACCGCCAGGTATCGAATGAGACCGTCGGCGTACGACTTCGCCGGTCCTACCGTGCCGTAGCCGGCAACGTAGGTACGCACACCCCGACTGGTGAGGTACAAAACCGAACTTCCCCGTTCCAAAAGCGGCCGGGCAGCAC
>JBIIOS010000203.1:0-2960 GCA_044336805.1 Candidatus Nanopelagicales bacterium | reverse complement strand
TGAAAATGCGGATTGGAGCGGTATTCGATTAATTTTGAGTGCGGGAGCTCCGGTACCTAAATCGTTGCTGAAACGATTGGCGCTCATGATTCCGAACGCTTCGATTAGAACTCCCTACGGAATGACAGAAGCATTGCCCCTGAGTGAAATTTCACTCTCAGAGATTCTCAATTCAGTTGAGGATCAAGGGGTACTTGTTGGGAAGGGCCTGCCCGGAGTTGATATCAAGATCGCACCATGGGATTCCCCGGATCGATTGACGACAGAACCTGAAGTCATGGGTGAAATTGTGGTGCGCGCTCCGCACATGAAAAACAGTTATGACAATCTCGCATTCACTGAGCGCATGAGCACCCAATTTGCTGGCTGGCACCGCACGGGAGATGTTGGGCATTTAGATACTGATGGCTCACTGTGGATTGAGGGACGAAAGTCGCATGTAATCACCACGAATCTCGGAGTTGTTACGCCAGTTCCCATTGAACAAAGAGTTGAGTGTTTGGATTTTGTTCGTCAAGCTGCATGTGTCGGGGTCGGGCCAAAGGATGGATCCGTTGTCGTGATCGTGTACATCGAATCTGCTCAAAATTCAGAACTTTCTCAACTGCAACGCGAAGACCACATCAGGGCGATTGCAGGAGTCCCAATTGCGGCAATGCTTCTGGTGAAGTCACTGCCAACCGATATTCGTCATAATGCAAAACTCAATCGAGAAGAGATTTCTCGATGGGCCAACAAGAAGCTGGCGGGCTCCGGGTGAAAGTTCTTGTAACCGGGGGTCGGGGGCTTCTCGGGTCATCGGTTGTTCAGGAAGTCCTGAAGGCAGGTCACGAATGCGTTGTCGTGCAAAGGAATCCCAGCGGAGTTTCGGGCGCTCGAGAGTTTCTCGACGACCTCACGGCACCCAAAAACTCTGATCAGTGGTTGGCTGGCGTGGACGCGATTATTCACTTGGCCGCGAAAGTGGGGATTGTTGGGAGTTACCAAGAATTCTTCGATGCAAATGTTGCAGCAACACAAATGCTCATGGATGCCGCAAAACGACATGGAGTTAATAAGTTCATTTACGCTTCCTCTCCATCGGTTGCCCACACCGGAAGCGCGCTTATCGGCGCAGGGGCGGGACCGGCTGAACCGACAAGGGTGAGGGGCTCGTATAGCCAAACAAAGGCGCGTGCCGAGTTGGCGGTACTGGCTGCGAACACTCCGAGTTTTTCCACGTTGGCTTTGCGCCCGCACTTGGTCTGGGGTCCGGGGGACACTCAACTTATCGAGCGAATCGTGGCCAGGGCCCGTGCGGGCAGATTGTTTTACATCGATGGGGGTTTTGCCTTAATTGATTCAACGTATGTGTCCAATGCGGCACAGGCCTTTGCTTGCTCATTGACCGCTTCACCGGAAGCTTTTGGCCTGGCTCATATGGTGACAAATGGGGAACCTCGAACGGTGCGGGAAACGTTAATCCGAATAACGCACGCTGCTGGGGTGCCAGCGCCAGTTCGCAGTGTTTCATTTCACATTGCCATGGCGGCCGGGCGAGCCGCCGAATTTGCGTGGAGAAATCGTAGTAGCGAACCGCCACTGACATCCTTTCTCGTCGAGCAACTGGCAACGGCTCACTGGTTTGATATTGAACAAACGAAGAAGCTGCTCAACTGGAGCCCGAAGATCTCACTCGATGAAGGCTTTGTTGAATTAGCGCAGTGGTATGCGATAAGTAGCATTACGCAGTGACCCACGGATTTGAAGTTGTATCCCAACTCGATCAGGCACGTGGGAGAACGGGAGTTATCACCACTCCACATGGTCAAATACACACACCTGCGTTCATTCCTGTCGGGACTAAAGGCACGGTTAAATCGCTCCTCCCCGAAACCGTCCGTGAACTCGGTGCCCAGGCCGTTCTCTCAAACGCCTATCACCTGTATCTACAGCCGGGGACCGAAATAGTTGATTCAGCAGGTGGGCTCGGTTCATTTATGAATTGGCCACTTCCCACTTTTACCGACAGCGGTGGATTCCAAGTGCTGTCTCTGGGCGTGGGCTTCAAAAAGGTGCTTTCAATGGATAGCGCAAACACTGTGGAGAGTGACGTGATTGCGCCCGGGAAAGAAAGGTTGGCACACGTTGATGATGAGGGTGTGACCTTTAAATCTCATCTTGATGGATCAATGCATCGATTTACCGCAGAGATCTCCATGCAGGTACAACATGCACTTGGAGCCGATATCATTTTTGCTTTCGATGAATGCACGACGTTGATGAACACAAAGGAATATCAAATTCTGGCTATGCGCAGAACACTCGAATGGGCGCAGAGGTGTATCGATGAACATAAAAGGCTGACCAAAGAGCGTGACACAAAGCCTTATCAAATGCTTTTCGGTGTCGTCCAAGGAGCACACTTTGAGGATTTGCGGAGGAAGGCTGCCCGCGAAATTGGGGCGCTGGACTTTGATGGATTTGGAATCGGTGGTGCGCTGGATAAGGAAACCCTGGGCACAATTATCAGCTGGGTGGTCGACGAATTACCAGAAAACAAGCCCCGCCATTTATTGGGGATAGGTGAACCCCTTGACCTCTTCGTTGGTGCAGAAAATGGAGTTGACACTTTTGACTGTGTTGCTCCCACACGTAATGCCCGAAATACGGCTCTGCTCACGGTTGAGGGCAGATTTAACGTATCTAATTCACCTAGCAGAGGGAACAATGGACCAGTTGATAGTGAATGCGACTGCTACACGTGCCTCAATTATTCACAGGGTTATTTGCATCACGCATATAAAGGGAATGAACTTATTTTCCCCACTCTGGCAAGTATCCACAATTTAAGATTCACGGTGCGACTGGTGGATCAAATCCGGGAGCATATGCAAGAGGGAACATATTTTGAGTTCAAACGTGATTGGGTTGAGCGATTTACCACTGGTCGCTATGCAAAAAAGAATTAGGATCCAAGA
>JBIIOS010000057.1:0-11842 GCA_044336805.1 Candidatus Nanopelagicales bacterium | reverse complement strand
TAGCGAGTGTGATGTCGAGCCAACTGAGCCAGCCACCCCAGGCGATCGGGAGGGCGAATGCAACAGCAATGAGTGGAATCACGACGAATGCGCCAATGATGATGCGCATCGTCAAACCTAAATAGACGAGGTCTTGGGCACTTTCGTCCACCGCGGGTTCACGATCGAGGACCTCTTGGTTCATAACACTCACGCGAACTCCCTCACCTATTCAACTGTTCGACATAGGAAAACTTCCTACCTACGGGAGCGTAACTTACGGTTGCGTAACCTGCAACTCGCACCGCCGAATAAGACAGAAGTCAGGCTCACGCAATGTCCACTCACCCCACGCCATAAGGTGTCTCACGCATGATCCCGGGTCGTCTAGCGGCAGGACAGCGGACTTTGAATCCGTCAACGGAGGTTCGATCCCTCCCCCGGGAGCTCACGATTTCGTCACCCTTTTTCGATGACCCCCGAGCCGAGATCTCGACAAACTAGGCTAGTGCCGTGCGAGCCCCCATTGTGATCATCCTTGCCGCTGGGCAAGGAACGCGAATGAAGTCGACAACTCCCAAGGTTTTACATGAGATAGCTGGGCGTAGTTTGTTAGGTCACGTAATCGAAGCCGCGGCAACCCTTGAGCCGGAACACCTCGTTGTCGTGGTGGGGAGTGGCAAAGATCAGGTGATCGCTCACCTTGATGAAATTGCTCCGTGGGTTGTGACCGTCGAACAAGAACAGCGCAATGGAACCGGACACGCAGTCCGAATCGCCCTTGAGTTTCTGCAGGGCCGCGGAGTTTCCGCGAGTGATTCACCCGTAGTGGTGCTGACCGGAGACACTCCACTTCTTACAGGTTCATCATTAACTAATCTTTTGAGTAGCCATGTGGATCGCCAAGCGCAAGCCACGGTGTTGACCGCAAATTTTGTTGACCCCTTTGGTTACGGTCGCATAATTCGATCGGGTGATCGGGTCACAGGAATCGTTGAAGAAAAAGATGCAACCCCGCAGCAAAGGGAAATCCAGGAAATCAACTCGGGCATGTATGCATTTGACGGTGCGGCCCTGAACAACGCCGTTACTGGGTTGAATTCGCACAATTCACAAGGGGAGGAATACCTCACCGATGTAATTGGAATTATGACTGCAGGTGGGGGAGTCGTGATTGGGATCGGCGCCCAAGACACCAACGACATTATGGGCATCAACGACCGAGTTCAACTCGCGCAGGCTGCCGCAATCATGCGAGATCGAATTAATGTGAAATGGATGCAAGCCGGCGTAACAATGCTGGACCCAGCATCAACGTGGATTGACATTGATGCGGAATTAGCAGCAGATGTGACTCTGCTCCCGCAAACGATTTTGCGTGGACCCACCGCCATTGAGGCTGGAGCACAGATTGGACCGGGTACCACGTTGATTTCGGCTGAAGTCGGTGCAAACGCCATTGTTCGCCACACGTGGGCGGAGCTCGTTGTCATTGGAGCTGGGGCAACCGTTGGCCCGTACACCTATTTGCGTCCGGGCACTGTGATCGGTGAGTCCGGGAAAGCCGGCGCTTTTGTCGAAATGAAAAATTCTCAACTGGGCGCTGGATCGAAAGTGCCACATTTGTCTTATGTCGGTGACGCCACTATCGGTGAGGGCACCAACATTGGTGCGGGAACAGTTTTTGTGAACTACGACGGCGTTGAAAAACATCACACAACAGTGGGAAATCATGTCCGGGTTGGGTCTGACAACATGTTGATTGCGCCGATTGTGATCGGTGATGGTGCCTACACCGCTGCTGGCTCGGTGATCACCGATGACGTACCTGCCGGCTCGATGGCGGTCGGCCGGGCGCAACAGCGCAATATCCTGAAGTGGGTACTGCGAAAGAGACCAGGAACGAGCTCAGCGAAGGCGGCCGAGAGGGCGCTTGAGACCGAGCAATAGCCACATGGAAAGGTTGTGGCACTAACCCCTTCAAATAGAGCGCAAATAGTAAAGGTGGAGCAGTGGCCGAGAAGTCAGTCCCAACTCAAAAGCATCTCCTGCTCCTTTCTGGCAGGGCGCACCCGGAGTTGGCGGACCAAGTGGCTGCGCACTTGGGGATTGACCTCACTCCCGTTACCGCACACGACTTTGCCAATGGTGAGATCTTCGTTCGTTTTCGTGAATCAGTTCGCGGCGGCGACGCATTCGTTCTCCAAAGTCATACCACCCCGATTAACAAGTGGATCATGGAGCAACTGATCATGATCGACGCGCTCAAGCGCGCATCCGCAAAACGCATCACGGTTGTCGTGCCCTTCTATGGCTACGCGCGTCAAGACAAGAAGCACCGCGGCCGAGAGCCAATCTCAGCGCGATTGATGGCGGACCTGTTCAAAGCTGCTGGCGCCAATCGCCTCATGACGGTTGATTTGCATACCTCACAGATCCAAGGATTTTTCGATGGACCCGTTGACCACCTGTTTGCACTGCCACTACTGGCTGCACATGTTGCCGCAAAGGTAGATACAAGCAGGATCACGGTTATTTCTCCTGATGCCGGTCGGGTGCGCGTTGCCGAGCGTTGGACCGACGTATTGGGTGCGCCCCTAGCAATTATTCATAAGCGTCGCGACCCCGATATCCCTAACCAGGTCCGGGTGCTCGAAGTTGTCGGTGACGTGAAAGACCGGATCTGCGTTGTAGTTGACGACATGATTGACACCGGTGGCACGATCGTGAAGGCATCTGAGACCCTCTTTGAAAACGGAGCTTCCCAAGTAATCGTGGCCGCAACCCACGGTATTTTGAGTGACCCGGCCCGTGAGCGCCTCCAGAACTCAAACATCTCCGAAGTGATTGTGACCGACACTCTGCCAATCCCAGAGGATCGCCGATTCGAGAAACTTACGGTTCTTTCGATCGCGCCCCTGTTGGCAACCGCCATCAACGAAGTCTTCACGGACGGCTCGGTTACCCGAATGTTTGAGGACGATGAATCGGGTCGGCACACCTCGTCGCACTAGTGGTTGGGCCCTTTTGTAGACTACGAACGTTCCTCGGCGAGGGTGCACCTTCAGCGTGACACCGTTATCGACGTGTTAGGGCTTTGACCCCTCTCCTTGGCGCGCAATTGCCCCACCTCAAAATTGCCCCACCCCAATGTGCCGATTTAATACAAGGAGATTTCGTGACTAACGTCAACATAACCGCTTCCCCCCGCTCAGAATTTGGTAAGGGTGCATCCCGCCGGATTCGTCGTGGTGGTCAAATTCCTGCAGTCCTGTACGGCACCGACACCACGCTTATGCACGTGACCTTGCCCGAGCATGAACTCAACCTTGCCCTGCGCAAGCCACGCGTTGTTCTGAACATCGCATTCGATGGACAGACTTTTCTCACCAAGCCGCGTGATATCCAGCGCGATCCAGTTCGCCAGAACCTTGAGCACCTTGATCTGCTTGTTATTTCCAAGCAGGAAGCAGCCCTTCGAAGTGACTACGCGGATGCAGTCGCCCAAGTGCGTCAGGCAGCCGAAGAAGCTGGCCTTGACTTCGCAATGGTTATGCAGTCATGGGAAGAATCCGTTGCACATGGCGAGTTGCCACTTGATGCAGTCAGCCACGCAGTTGCCGATGCGAAGGAAAAGGCAATTGAGCAGGCAACCGCAGCGGCAGCCGCAGGTGCGACCGAAGATGCTGCAGCCGCAGCGGGTGCATTGGCCGCAGTTACACCAACTGAGCCCGCCGCCGCGGAGTAGTGACCTTTGTTATCGCGGGGCTAGGAAATCCTGGCCCCGCATACGCAGGCACCAGGCACAACATTGGTGCAATGGTGGTTGCCGAACTTGCAGCAAATCTGAACGTCAAATTATCTCGACACAAGAAGGCATTTGCGGCTGTTGGTCAAAGTCACATAGGTCTCCCTGGATCACAACTTGGTCAACACAGTGTCGTATTGGCAATTCCACTGTGTTTCATGAACGAGAGCGGCGGACCGGTCAAATCACTTCTGGATTTTTATGACGTTCCGCCAGAGAATTTGATCGTGGTCCATGACGAACTTGATATTGATTTTGCCGCGATCCGCCTCAAGTTCGGTGGGGGTGACAACGGGCACAATGGACTCAAGAGCATCAAAAAATCAATAGGTACGGGTGAGTACTTCCGAGCCAGAGTGGGAATCGGTCGGCCGATTGGCCGTCAGGATCCAGCAGATTTTGTGCTTTCACCATTCAGCTCAAGTGAACGTAAGGAATTACCTGAGCTCATCGGGCGCAGTTGCGATGCGATTGAAACACTGATCACCCAAGGCTTAGACACGGCACAAAGTAAATTCAATAGTTAACACCAACGAAAGTGGTCTGATGCCAGAAAAAAATGATGCAGAACTCTCACGTGAGGTTGCACAAGAGGCTGGGCAACTTTTGCTGAAGCTGCGCACGGATTTTTTCCTCGCACACCCAGTTGAGACAATCGACAAAACTTTGAGTAATCAACTCCGGGATCAAGCCGACCGTGCCGCCCACCTGTTCATTATGGAAAAACTCTCAACTGCTCGCCCACTTGATGCAATTCTTAGTGAAGAGGGAAAAGACAACTCTGATCGATTAGAAGTAGAACGAGTCTGGATTGTTGACCCACTCGATGGCACCTGGGAATACGGACAAAACAGAAAAGACTTCGCAGTCCATATTGCTCTGTGGAATGCACGGGAGCAAAAACTCAGTGCTGGGACGGTAGATCTGCCCGAACAGGGCATGACGCGAAGTGTCCTTGATTCGGTCGAAGTGTTTGAAGCTGCAGATTCGGTGATCCGAGTGGTTGCATCTCGGTCACGGCCACCAGCAAATTTGAGTGAGATAGTTAATCGACTGGGTGAATTGCTTAATGAAGCCGGTATCACGCATAGCAACGTAGAAATTGTGGACGTTGGATCCGTCGGCGCGAAGGTAAACGAGATTTTGTGTGGTCGAGCTGATATTTACTTACACAACACCGGCTTCTACGAGTGGGATGTTGCGGCGCCGTACATAGTGGCCGAGCATTACGGGCTCATTGCATCCCACATGAACGGAGACCCGATCACCTTTAATCACATGCCTCCCTACGTCACCGATCTCGTGGTGTCCCGGGCAGATCTTTATCCGCATGTTCTCCGGGCCATTAAGGAAACCCAAGGAGCGTGATTGATACGCAACCACTTGCTGGGCTACTTGATTTAGTAAAAGCCGATCCGGCTTTTTTGGCTATTGCCGAGAGTTCAGGGGTTGCAAACACCGTTGATTTGGTGGGTCCCAGCGTGATTTACCCGCTCGTGATTGCCAAGATCGCCAGCGAGCAGGAGTCGGGAATCAAACTTGTCCTGACAACAACGGGCCGTGCAGCCGACGAATTAGCCGCTGACCTGAGTGCCTATTTGCCCACTGAAGGGATAGCGGTGTTTCCCAGTTGGGAGACGCTGCCCCACGAGCGACTTTCACCTTCGGCTGACACCGTTGGTAAGCGCATGGCTGTATTGAGGCGCCTGGCCCACCCAATTGTGGGAAGCGTTCACGCACCTCCCATAAAAGTTTTAATCACCTCGGTCCGTGCTGCATTGCAACCGATAGTTGCCGACCTGGGGGATCAGGATCCGGTTGAGTTGAAAGTCGGTGACAAGGCATCACTGACCGAAACCGTTAAGGGACTGGTCGCGCTGGGATACGAACGGGTTGACCTCGTAGACCGCCGCGGCCAAATTGCCGTGCGCGGAGGAATCCTCGATGTCTTCCCGCCAACGCAAGAGCACCCAATTCGCATTGAGTTCTGGGGTGATGACGTTGAAGAACTTCGGTACTTCGCGGTCGTTGATCAGCGTTCATTAGAAGTTGCCGAGCATGGACTTTGGGCGCCGCCCGTCCGCGAGCTCTTACTTACCGAAGAGGTTAAAGCGAAAGCCCAACTTTTGGGAGCCGCCCACGTGGAAGTTGCGGCAATGTGTGAGCAAATTGCTCATGGAATGGCAGTTGAGGGGATGGAGTCGTTATCCGCAGCACTCGCTGGAGAGATGAAACCGCTGCATGAACTCTTGCCACCTGGGTCATCGTTGATTCTGATGGAACCGGAACGAATTAATTCGCGTGCACTTGATGTTGTTAAAACGGCGGAAGAGTTTTTAACAGCGGGTTGGCACAGTGCTGCTGTCGGTGGAGCAACCCCTATTGATTTCTCGGGTTCCATGTTCACGAGCCTGTCCGAGGTAGTGGATCAGGTTCGTGGGCGCAATGGTTCCGTGTGGAATCTGACTCAACTTCCCCGCGATCTTGATGAAATGGTGATCAACCTTGATGCGAGGGCAATCAGTGGGTATCACGGTGACGCGGAAATTGCGGGAAAAGATATTGCCCTAGCACTGGAAGCAGGCTCCACGGTGGTTATCACGGCTTTAGGGCATGGGTCAATTGATCGCATTGCTGAAGAATTTGGTGGCCAAGGAATCAGTGTGGTCAAAGCTGATTCAGTTTCGATCCCGGCAGTACCCAAGGTCGCTCAACTGATTACCGCTTCGGTAGACAACGGTTTTCATTTGGCGAGTGCCCAGCTCTGGGTACTGAGTGAATCAGACTTGATGGGCGCAAAGTCGCTGTCCAAAGATCTGAAAAAAATGCCGAGTCGCCGTCGTGGCGGTGTTGACCCGCTGACTCTCAATTCGGGTGACTACATAGTTCATGAACACCATGGAGTTGGCCGTTATGTTGAAATGATCACGCGAACAATTGGTGGGGCAGAGCGCGAGTATTTGATTATCGAGTACGCCCCGAGTAAGCGTGGTCAGCCAGCGGATCGACTATTTGTGCCAATGGATCAACTCGATTTGATTACGCGTTACGTTGGCGGTGAAGCACCAAGTGTTCACCGACTTGGTGGCGCCGACTGGCAAAAAACGAAGGGTCGCGCCCGAAAGGCTGTCAAAGAGATTGCCGGTGAACTCATTCGGCTATATGCGGCCCGACAGTCATCCCAGGGGTACGCATTCGGTGCTGATACTCCGTGGCAAGCCGAGCTCGAAGACGCTTTCGCCTACGTAGAAACACCCGATCAACTCAGCACGATCGACGAAGTAAAGCGAGATATGGAAAGACAAGTGCCCATGGACCGTTTGGTGTGTGGTGACGTGGGGTTTGGTAAGACTGAAATTGCCGTACGTGCGGCGTTCAAAGCAGTACAAGATGGAAAGCAAGTTGCCCTGCTTGTCCCCACAACACTGCTGGTCCAACAACACTTCACGACTTTCTCAGAGCGCTACCGGGCATTCCCTGTCACCGTTGCGGCGCTTTCTAGGTTCACCCCCGCCTCTCAGGTTAAGGAAACACTTGCTGGGCTAGCGCAAGGAAGCATCGACATTGTGATTGGCACCCACCGCTTGCTGACACCCTCAGTAAAATTCAAGGATTTAGGTCTGGTGATCGTCGATGAAGAACAACGTTTCGGTGTTGAACACAAAGAGCACCTGAAAGCGCTGCGAACAAATGTCGACGTACTTGCCATGAGCGCAACACCTATTCCACGTACCCTCGAGATGGCGGTAACGGGAATTCGGGAAATGTCGGTCATTCAAACACCACCCGAGGAGCGGCACCCGGTCCTTACTTTTGTGGGTCCCTATGACGAGAAGCAAATTACCGCTGCAATTCACCGAGAACTTTTGCGTGATGGCCAAATATTCTTTATTCACAATCGGGTTGAGTCAATTGATCGAGTTGCAGCCAGAATTCGAACGTTGGTTCCAGAAGCACGCATTGCGGTTGCGCATGGACAAATGAGTGAAGGTGCCCTCGAATCGGTGATAGTTCAATTCTGGGAGAAAGAAATTGATGTTCTCGTCTGTACAACCATTGTTGAGTCGGGGATTGATATTCCCAACGCTAATACTTTGATTGTGGACCGAGCTGACAAGTTTGGTCTCTCGCAGATGCATCAATTGCGTGGTCGAGTGGGTCGCGGTCGTGAACGCGCCTACTCATATTTTCTTTATGATCCCAATAAGCCACTGACGGAAACGGCCCATGAGCGCCTTGCCACAATCGCTCAACGAACCGACCTCGGTTCTGGAATGCAGATCGCACTGAAAGACCTCGAGATCCGCGGAGCCGGCAACATGCTGGGCGGTGAACAAAGCGGCCATATTGCTGACGTCGGTTTTGACCTGTATTTACGGCTCGTCGGTGAAGCACTTTCCGAGTACAAAAATGAACCGACCAAAGAGGTCAATGACGTTCGGGTTGAATTGCCGATCGATGCCAGTATTCCAACGGACTACGTCCCCCAGGAAAGATTGCGACTCGAGGCCTATAGACGCCTAGCCGACGCCAGCACCAATGAAGCCGTTGACGAAGTTGGCGCAGAGCTTGTTGACCGTTACGGGGCGATGCCCAGCGAACTCGAGGCACTCATTGGGGTAGCCCGGTTCCGGGTCGCTGCGAAGGCAGCGGGGGTGCAGGAGGTTATTGCTGCGGGTAAAGCAATCCGCATTTCGCCGGTAACGCTGCCAGAGTCGCGAGCAATGAGGGCTCAAAGGATTTATCCAGGGACGACCATCAAGGAGGCTTCCCAAATTTTGCTCGTTCCCAAGCCGACTTCGGGTAGAGGCATTGGTGCTCCCGAGCTACGAGATACCGAACTCCTAGAATGGCTCCACGAACTATTCAATGTCTTATTCACCAGCCCCTGAAGATCCGGAGATTCTGTGTCCCACGTGAACGTCACACCCAACCGCCACCGGCTAGCCGCAATTGTTGGCATCGGGGTAATCGCCGCAACTTTTGCACTCAGTGGGTGCGGAACCCCGACAGCCGGTGCCGCCGCGGTCGTGGGGGATCAGCGGATCAGTGAGGACACCCTCAACTCAGAAGTTCAGTCTGTCTTATCCCTGCAGGGTTTGCCAGCAACTGATTCATCAAATGAGTTGATCACCAGCACCCTTGATCAGATGATCACCACGATTTTGGTTAATGAATTGGCCAATCGCGAGAAAATTGAAGTGACCCAAGGTGAGATCGACGATTTGCGACTCCAATACATCGCCCAAGCTGGTGGAGCGGAAGCATTTGAAGCTCAAGTTAGTCAACAAGGTATCGCAATTGCCGACGTTGACTCAATCATTCGCGTGAATATCCAAGTTTCCAAATTGGGTGAGGTGTTGTCTCCCAACACCGAACCCGATGCCAAAAGTGGAGCGGTATTTCTTGCTATTTCTGAGTTGAGTTCCGAAATCGGCACCGAGGTTTCACCGCGCTTTGGCACCTGGGATCCCGAGAATTTGACCGTAGGTCCGAGTTCTAATTCGCTTTCAGAGCCGCAAAGTGTTGACCTCGGTTCGGAGTAATTCGTGAGAGGGAGTCACTTCACCCAATTGGTGGCTGTTCTTGATCAACTTAGATCTCCCGGGGGTTGCCCGTGGGATGCGCAGCAAACCCATCAGAGCCTCGTCGAATACTTAATCGAGGAAGCGTATGAAAGCGTTGAGGCAATTGACGCCAATGACCGCGAAGCTATGTGTGAAGAGTTGGGTGATCTTCTCCTTCAAGTCGTTTTTCATGCGCGGATTTCCCAAGAGGAACCGGGTGGTTGGGATATTGATGCTGTCATTGACGGCATAACTCAAAAACTGATTCGCCGGCACCCACACGTTTTCCTCGATGACTCGGTGAAGACTGAGAATCAAGCGCACGATTTAGCCGAGGTGGAACTAAGTTGGCATCAGCGAAAGGCAAAAGAGAAGAAGCGAGATTCAGTTACCGAGGGAATCCCCGACGCTTTGCCAGCACTTATGCGTGCTGAAAAACTCATTTCGCGGAGTAAATTCGTTGCAGCGCCAGACCCGGCATATTTGACGCAAACGGATCAACTGATCGAAGGCCTCCGTACCGAGGAGCAATTGGGTGACTATCTGTTCGCACTTGTGAGTTCAGCTAATTCGCAGGGTCTTGATTCTGAAGCTGCCGTAAGAAAGGCAGTCCTGCGCCGGATGCAGCTGATTCAATCCCATGAGTAGTGGGCTTCGCCGCGCCATTTGCGCACCTTCTGAGGTTTGTGACTCTCCCCGTGTTTCAATGTTACGGTGAATAAACAACTTATTGCCGCTGCTCTTGCTCTCCCTTTTCTGCTGAGCGCATGCTCAGCAGAAAATACGGTGCTTAATGACATGAACCTTTCGTCAGATCCAGCGGTGACTGACACACCTGTTGAACCTTTGAATCCGCAGCCGAGTGCAGAGTCAAGCGATGCTTGCGCTGTGCTTGATCAAATGCAATCTTCGTTAACCACGGCAGTGACTGATCTAATTGCTAAACCAGATCTCGTTTCGGCGTTCAGCTCAGAGTTTGATAATCAGGTCATATTGCTGAATGACCTAGTGCAATCGCTTCAGGGCGACACAGCTGAGCAACAAAAATTTCAGGCTGACCTTGACGCGGCAGTTAGTGCAAAAGATGATGCGGTGCAAAAATTCAATGACGCTCAGTTAGAAGAAAATGCTTTCTCAAAAACTCTCGGTATGGCTGATGCCGCACTGTCAGCACGTGACTCTGTGATCGCGGCGGAAAAGGTTTTGACCGGTCTCACGGGGCAACTTCAATGTTAAAGGTGACATGTCAGACCCCACGATCAAGATGAACGCACTCGCTTTAGGACAGTGCGAATAATCGCAATGACAACCACGATTGCTATCAAGGCCACTATGAATGGCACAAGGAATCCGGCGAAGGTAATGATCGCTGCAAATGTGTTAATTAGCGCGTTCCACCCATCGATTATTCCTTGGACGAAATTGGGTGAATCGGTGGTTGTTGCAGGATCAGATGAAATGCTGACGTAAACGGTGGACAGGTCAACCTGGTCTTGCAAGAATTCACGCTGCGCCACGAGTGAGTCGCGCTCAGCTGTGCGAGCCGTGAGTTCGGACTCCACGGCGACCAGGTCTGCAACGGAAGTGGCCTCTGCTTGAAGTGTGGTGAGAGTCGCGATTGATGTGTTTAACGTGTCAATTCGACTATCAAGATCAATTACGGTAGTTGTCACGTCGGTGGTGGACGTGCTGAGAAAAGTCACTTCTCCGACGGTTGCAAGTTGATCTAGGTATGGCTCAAGATCGGCATCGGGAATGCGAACCGTAAGAGAGGAGTAGCTCAACTCGCTTTCGTTTCGGATATCTTGTTGAGAAAGCACTCCCGCAAACTCTGTCGTTATTGAAAGAACATTGTTAGTCATTTCACTCACATTTGATCCCTGTAAGGAAATACTCGAATTGCGGGTGAGGTATTGATCGGCCGCCTTTTGATCGAATGAGCCAGATGAGACTGACTCGCTCGTTGTCACCCAGGAGTCCATGGATCCAATATTCATTGGCTCAGCCACGCCACTGGAATCGGTATTGCCGCAGCCGGACAGCGCAATTGCCGCGAGCCCCATTCCAGCAAGGATTGTCGCTCTGGATCTACGCATGTTCTACTCCTTCAATATGAGAGGTGTTCTCCCGACTCGTGCTTGGATGTGTGGTCCTGCTCATAGGTTTCCCTATTTTGATCTCAATTTCGCATCGGAGGGAAGATCGGGCACGGCCGCTCGATATGTAGACTTGCCGCCATGGCGATCATTGAAGCAGTAATTGCCCGCGAAATTCTTGACTCGCGGGGAAATCCAACCGTAGAAGTTGAGGTTCTCCTTGATGACGACACAGTATCCCGAGCAGCCGTCCCTTCGGGTGCATCAACGGGAGCCTTTGAGGCGGCCGAGAAACGTGATGAAGATTCACGTTATGGCGGCAAGGGTGTATTGCTAGCGGTTGCGGCTGTCGAGGGTGAAATAGCCGATTCCATTATTGGTCTGTCAGCTGA
>JBIIOS010000202.1:0-2993 GCA_044336805.1 Candidatus Nanopelagicales bacterium | reverse complement strand
GATTCCTCTGTGCCACCCGCTTGCAATTCACGGGGTCGATGTCAATTTAGTGCTTGATGCTACGGGCGCTGAGATCACCGTGACGGTCAAGACCGCTGATCGAACGGGAGTCGAAATGGAAGCGCTGACCGCTGCATCCGTTGGGGCCCTGGCGCTGATCGACATGGTCAAGAGCCTTGATCGACTTGCGCGAATTGAATATGTTGAGTTACTGGAGAAAAAGGGTGGGCGCTCAGGCCACTGGATTCGCAGTGAAAATGAGTGAATTCACAGCGCAGGTGATAACCGTTTCGACCCGCGGTGCCCAGGGCGTTCGCGCTGATACATCCGGTGAAATCTTGGTGGCTGCTTTGACGGAACTGGGTATGGTGTGCTCTCCGACGGTGATCATCGCTGACGGTCCGCAGGTTTCCACCGAGATTGTGCGGGCAGTTGAATCTGGTCACGCACTCGTCGTGACAACCGGTGGGACGGGCATTTCGCCAACAGATCAAACTCCGGAGTACACCAGGTCCGTGATTGACCGTGAAATACCGGGAATTGCCGAAGCTATCCGCGCCCATGGACGCGGAAATGGGGTGGCAACGGCCGCACTATCTCGGGGAATCGCGGGGCAGTTAGCTAACTCCCTCGTGGTCAATCTGCCCGGGTCACCGGGTGGTGCACGTGATGGCGCTGTGGTTCTTGGGGCAATTGTGATCCATGCACTTGAACAAATTGCCGGTTCGGATCATTAGTTAACCTTTAGTTCACCTAATGAATTTCTAAGGTTCACCTATACAGGTCCCCTTGGCTACTTTGAGGTGGAAAAGTTTGACTCGTGAGCATTGAAGCCCCTATGCGAGATCTAGGAAAAGGCAAGAAGGCCAATGTTGGAGATCGAATTTTCAACAGGTCAATTACAGCAGCGGCATTTACCTCACTGATTGTCCTCGCGGGGATTACATTCTTTCTGGGAGCAAAAGCGGTCCCGGTCCTGCAAGAGCAAGGACTGAGCTTCCTCACCGAAACAATGTGGGACCCACTGGGCGTCCCACCGGAATTCGGGATAGCAGGAATGCTGTACGGATCGCTACTGCTTGCCGTCATTGCTCTCGTGATCTCAGTTCCCGTCAGTTTGTTTCTCGCCGTCTTTATGGTTTTCATGGCGCCTCCGAGAGTGTCAAAAATCCTGACCAACCTCGTAGACCTGATGGCCGCCATCCCATCGGTAATTATTGGCCTGTGGGCCTTTTACGTTTTGGTTCCTCCCGCTCAAGAGTGGCAGCAACTCCTGAACCAGTACTTGGGTTGGATCCCACTTTTCCAAAATGAGTCCGGAAACTTCACGGGCACACCTTTCATTGGCGGTGTCGTGCTAGCAATCATGATGGTGCCCATCGTCACCTCCATAACGGCTGAGGTTTTGAAGCGAACACCACCTGAATTGGTTAACGCTGCCGAGTCGCTGGGGTGCTCAATGTTCACCATGTTGCGATACGTGGCCCTGCCTTTTGGTCGCGGCGGAATTATCGGCGGAATCATGCTGGGATTGGGCCGAGCATTAGGTGAAACCATCGCGGTGTTTTTTGTCCTCAAGCTCGTTTTTGATATTAACTTCTATAAAATTATTGAGTCCGGCGGTGGCTCTATCGCAACACTCATCGTGTCCAAATTTGGTGAAACAAATGGCGAGTACGAAGTAAATGTACTGCTCGCCGCAGGGTTCTTCCTCTTCCTCATGACCCTGGTGGTCAACGCGATTGCAAATCTTATTGTCGCTCGCACGGATCGGTTGAAGTCATGACAATTCTCATGTCGGAGTCTCCTCCCGTCCGTGAGCAAGATCTCCAGCCACTTCGCCCATGGAGTAAGCGACCAGCGTCATTTTGGTGGGCTGCATTTCTGGGCTCTGTTGTTCCGCTTGCAATCTTGGGGGCATTGTTCTTTGCAACGGACACACCGGTAGCGGTGTTACTCATTGCCTTTTATCTGCCGATGCAACTTATTGGAGCCGGTTTAGCCGGGTACTTCGCAAAGGGCAAACATGGCATTGCTGACTCTGCGATCATCGTTTTTGCTATTGGAGCGACTGCCCTTAGTGCAATAATTCTGGGCTCAATGCTGCTCACGATTATCGTCCGCGGAATCGCTGCATTTAGACCTTCGTTCATTATTCAAAACAGCACCTACATCAGCCCGAGCACTCCATTGGAATACGGTGGAATCGGGCACGCGATATTAGGAACTTTTCTTATAGTTGGAATTGCAACAATCATCTCCGTTCCATTTGGTATCGCAACAGCCGTTTACGTCACTGAGGTACGAGGGCGAGCAGTTCCTTATGTTCGCTTCTTCATTCAGGCGATGAGTGGCGTACCTTCGGTGGTCGCTGGACTTTTCGTTTTAACAGTTTTCATCCTCACGGGGGTTCTCAATACGAGTGCTATGGCTGCGGCAATTGCCTACGCAATCCTGATGCTCCCAACAATTGCTCGAACCGCGGAAGAAGTACTCAGGCTCGTCCCAGAAGAATTACGAACCGGTGCTTTAGCTTTGGGTTCAACGCGAGCTCGGGTTGTCCTCAATGTAGTTGTCCCAGCGGCAAAAACCGGAATCATCACGGCGATTCTGCTCGGTATTGCTCGTGTAGTCGGAGAAACTGCACCACTGCTGCTTACGGCACTGAAAAATGACCAAACGGTTCTCAACCCATTTAGTGATCCGATTTCAGCGCTGCCAACTTTCATTTTCGACAACGTCGCGCAGCCTTATCCCGATGCGGTCACCCGGGCTTGGGGAGCTGCACTCGCCCTGATGATCATCGTTGGAGTTTTGTTCACAATCACCCGATTCGTTTCGGCTCGAAAGCCGAGAAGGTAAAAGTAAATGTCGAGAGGAACAGAGATGGAAGAGACGGTCGTTGCGATGGAAGAACTTGGCTTGGACGTTGTTGCAAGCGACAGGGATCCGCAGACACTCGAGATGTCGGCAAAGGGCGTCAGTGTTTGGTT
>JBIIOS010000201.1:0-2994 GCA_044336805.1 Candidatus Nanopelagicales bacterium | reverse complement strand
TTGGAGCAATGCTGCTCAGCAAAGACGCAATCGCCGACGTCGTTGAAACAATTCGCGCCGACGACTTTTACCGTCCAGCACATTCAACAATCTACGACGCAATCTTGGATCTCTACAGTCGAGGTGAACCAGCAGATGCTGTCACCGTTGCATCCGAACTATCCAAGTCTGGTGAAATCACGCGGATCGGTGGTCCTTCTTATCTCCACACACTAGTGTCCATGGTTCCCACTGCAGCTAATGCGAACTACTACGGGCGCATTGTTCGCGAACAGGCAATTTTGCGCAGACTCGTCACCGCGGGGACACGTATTGTGCAATTGGGTTACAGCGGCCAAGGTGAAGTCGATGACGCAGTTGATCGGGCTCAAGCTGAGGTCTACGAAGTAACCGAACGCCGAACGAGTGAGGACTACTCGCCGCTAAGTGAGATTATGCAAGGAACACTCAGTGAGATCGAGGCGATCTCTAATCGTGATGGACAAATGGTAGGAGTTCCCACCGGTTTTGCTGAACTCGATTCATTAACAAATGGTCTTCACGCCGGACAATTAATTATTGTTGCGGCGCGTCCTGCGCTTGGTAAATCGACCCTAGGACTTGATATTTGCCGTAGCGCTTCAATCAAACACGGTTTGACAAGTGTGATCTTTTCACTTGAAATGAGTCGCAACGAAATCGTCATGCGCCTGCTTTCGGCAGAAGCACAGGTTGCACTGCACCACATGCGCTCAGGACAAATGAGTGAGGCCGACTGGGCGAAACTTGCTAACAAAATGGGCGCCGTGAGTGAGGCACCGTTTTTCATAGATGACTCACCCAATATGACACTCATGGAAATTCGCGCGAAGTGTCGCCGTTTGAAGCAGCGCCACAATCTGCAATTGGTTGTAGTTGACTACTTGCAACTCATGTCCAGTGGTAAGCGCGTTGAGAGTCGCCAGCAGGAAGTCTCTGAGTTCTCTCGTTCGCTAAAACTCCTGGCCAAGGAACTCGAAGTTCCTGTCATTGCCATCAGTCAGCTCAACCGTGGACCAGAACAACGCCAGGACAAGCGACCAATGCTTTCTGACCTGCGTGAGTCGGGCAGCCTTGAGCAAGATGCAGACATGGTTGTACTTCTTCACCGCGAAGACGCTTACGACCGCGAGTCACCCCGCGCCGGTGAGGCAGACTTCATTGTGGCTAAGCACCGCAACGGCCCTACGGCAACCATCAACGTTGCATTCCAAGGTCACTACTCGCGCTTCGTCGACATGGCGCGCGACTCCATTTAGCTGTTGGTTGTTATGGGGGCACTGTTTGTTTTAGGGGGACTGTGAAAATCCTCCACACTTCCGACTGGCATCTGGGACGCACTTTTTTATCCGAGAGCATGCACGTTCACCAAGAAGTGTTCATCGAATGGCTGATCACATTTGTTGCTGCGGAACAGATCGAGTTGGTGATCATCGCCGGAGATGTTTATGACCGATCAGTCCCGCCCACGGAATCTGTGCGGCTTTTTGACCGTGCGCTCATTGGCTTGAGTTCCTTGTGTCCGGTGTTCATTACTCCGGGTAATCATGATTCAGCCGTTCGACTGGGTTTTGGTAGCGGGCTCATGGCTGCAAACGGTGTTCATATTCGCTCAGAGATCTCCGACATTGGTGTGCCACTGGAGGTCATTGGCCGCGACGGCACGAGAGTGGTCGTCTATGGAATTCCATACCTCCAACCAGAGGTGGTGTCCGTGCAATTAGAAGCCGAGCGCACTCATGCGGGTGTCCTCAACACCGCCATGGAGCGCATTCGTACCGACTTGGTTAACCAAGGAGACGCTCGAGTCGTGGTGGTATCCCATGCATTCATTACAGGTGGAAGTTCAAGTGAGTCGGAGCGTTCACTTGAAATCGGTGGAATCGGTGATGCACCATCGAGTATTTTCACTGGGGTTGACTACGTTGCAATGGGTCACCTGCATGGAGCACAAGTAATTTCCACTCCAGAAAACACATCGACGATTGTTAAATACTCGGGTTCGCCACTGCCCTATTCTTTCTCTGAAGAGAAGCACAATAAAAGTGTGACGTTGATTGACATACCCACATCAGGTCCTGTTGCATATGAAAACATCTCTACTCCCGTACCAGGCCCTCTATTCACCATTGCAGGTGAATTGGAAGATCTACTAAGCAATCCACGGTTCGACGAAGTAGAAAACTATTGGGTGCGAGCGGTCGTAACCGACCCCACTCGGCAGGAGCGAACCCGTGAACGACTGATGGAAAGATTTGTCAACCTCAAGCACATTGAGTTCTCGCCACAAGGTGGCGCGCCGACACTGTCAATCCACGAACGACTCGACCCACAAAGTACGCCACCGATTGAAATAGCCGCAGGATTTGTCGCACACGTGAGCAATGCTGAGGTCTCGGACCCGCAGCGAATTCTTTTTCAGGGTGCCATTGAGAGCGTGAATGCGAGTGAGCGCTCACAATGAGAATCCACCGCCTAGAAATATTTGGAATCGGACCATTTAAAGACCGGCAAATAATTGACTTTGATGCACTGAGTGCCTCAGGTTTGTTCTTAATTGACGGACCAACCGGATCGGGTAAAACAACAATTATTGACTCCATCACTTACGCGCTGTTCAGCTCGCTCAGCGGGGAGGAATCGGCCAAGGACCGTATGCGCAGCGATTTCAGCGTTGGGTCTGATCGCTCGGAGATCATCTTGGACTTTTCGGTCAACGGAATAAAACACACGCTTACTCGAGGTATCCCCTATTCATTTGCGAAAGCCAATGGTGAAGGTGAGACCAAGCGCGCAGCTACACAGTCTTTGATCAGATTTGGTGACGGTGGCATACAAGACCTAGCTCTAACCCACGCAAATGAAATAGGAAGCTACCTAGTAGACCTATTGCACTTAAATGCTCAGCAATTTCGACAACTCGTTGTTCTGGCTCAAGGTGAGTTTGCAGCGTTACTGCGGATGAACCCCAGTAAG
>JBIIOS010000200.1:0-3000 GCA_044336805.1 Candidatus Nanopelagicales bacterium | reverse complement strand
GTCTGGCCATGTCGGACCCCACCTAGGAATTTGACATCGTCTCTCTCAAATTTCATTCGGGCGCCGCGACCCGTACCGAGCCTTCTGCGGTCCAGATCCCGATCCAGGTCAGCAGCTGTAATGTTGAATGAAGCGGGCATCCCCTCAATGATGGCCGTCAATGCCGGTCCATGTGATTCACCAGCCGTTAGCCAACGCAGTCGAGATACCATGAGCCAATACTGTCAGATCCGAGCTACGCTGCTGCGCTCACACCTAGAGCGATAACTCCTGACACCAGGACACCCAATGCCATGAACGGTCCAAATGGCACAGCGCGGCGTTCCCGGCGGCTGAACATGAGGATCATCGCCCAAAGGGCTCCACAGGCGAAGGAGATCAAGGAGCCAATATAGATATAGGCCCAACCAAGGCTGCCGAGGTATAGTCCGACAACCGCTGAATACTTGACGTCACCCATTCCCATACCTCCCACAAGATGGATTACGAAGTATGCGAAGGATGCGATAGCGGATCCCGCAACGACCGTTACGAGTATCCGCGGATCTCTTTCGGTGATTGCGACAACGAAAAATCCAAGAACACCTCCAAGATAGGCAGTTAAAACAATCGGATTTGGTAACCGGTGCTCACGAACATCTATTCCCGACAACATCGAAGCGGTAACAATGAACCAGAGCCAAGTTGCGCAATAGGCAATCATGCTAAATGTGACCATCAAAGCATTCTTGCTGAGGAAACGTGACCTCTCAACACCGAAAATTAAACTGTGGAAAACTCCATCGGCAGAGCTGCGCGCATGGCTGCAACAGGGGCCGCCTCTCCGGTGAAAAGTTCCACCTGAGCGCACGCCTGCCACAACAACATTTCAACTCCGCTCAACACTGGTCCGAGCTGGTGAGCGGTCCAATACTTGGCCAGATCACTTGGCCATGGATTGTAAGCAATATCTAGTAACGCTGAATTGCCCTGATCCGAATCGAGCATGCTGATAAATTGCTTTTGAGCAGAGCTTGGCACAGTACTAATCACGATATCTCCAGCGATCGTAATCTCATCAACTAAAGTCACGGATTGGAAATCGACTCCGAGCAATTCACTTTGAGAGCGAAGCAGTAGGAAAGATGTCTCGTTGCGTGCGTAGCATGTAACTTCGCCCACCTCCATTTGGGCAAGTGCACTAAGTGAGCTGCTCGCCGTTGCACCCGATCCAATGATGCTGGCCGACTTTAGAGGCCCAAGCCCGGCATTCTTGATTGTTTGCACGATTCCAAACACGTCCGTGTTTTCGAGGGCCCAGTTCTGCTCGCGATTGCGAAAGACAGTATTGGCACACCTTGTTTGTTGGACGAGTCGCGATTGATGCTCAACCAAGGCAAGCACTTCGCGTTTCAGGGGCATGGTGAGGGAGTACCCCAATGAATTGTCATCAAGGATCTCAATACGTTGTGCGAGCATTTCCGTGGGTGTGTCGATTGCTGTGTAATCAATATCCAACCCGAGGGCCGTGTATGCAGCACGGTGCAATATTGGAGAGAGGGAATGTGAAATTGGTGACCCCAGTACGGCTGCTTTTAGTGTCATGGCGACCAGCTCACTGTGCATCTAAATATGCACGATACTCGTCTTTTAACTCCAGAAACTTTTTATAGGATCTGGCAAATTTTGTTTCACCGGTGTCCGGATTCACGGTAACGAAATACAGCCACTTACCTTTTGCTGGTGAAAGCGCGGCTTTCAAAGCCGACTCTCCCGGTGAATTAATCGGTGTTGGTGGTAGCCCGACCACTTTGTAAGTGTTGTAAGGCGACTCCGTGTCTAACTGATCTGCCGAAAGTTCCAATTCATCGAGTCCCAGTGCGTAGGAGACCGTTGAGTCGAACTGCAAAGGCATCTTGGCCTCTAATCGGTTGTAAACAACGGCTGCAACTTTGGCGAAATCCTCGGGGATGACCTCCCCCTCCAGCAAGGAAGCGACCGTGAGAATCTCGTAGGGACTACGACCCAACTCTGCCGCCCTTGTTTCAAGATCAATATTGTTTGCGGACTGATTGAAGCGATCTACCAATGCGCCTAAGATCCCTTCAGCATTCTCATCACCCACTAGATCGTAAGTCGCGGGAAACATAAAACCTTCTGGCCTGCTGTCCGCCCAACTCGGTAATGAAAGTGCGTCAGGATTGGCCAGCACCTCTTCAAAATCAGTTACGGGAAGTTCACTGGCACCCGCTGATATGTCAACCGTTTCATTAAGGCGTAAACCCTCGGGTAAAACCAATCGAGATGCCGCACGTGACGCCGGGTCCAGCATCAAGAGCAGGGCCGACTCCCCACTCATTTGGGTCTTCATCGTGTAATTACCCGGACCGATTGTCGCGCTAGCCTCATTATTCGCTGCGGCATTCGTGAAACTCTCAACTGATTTGACCACGTCGGCAGCCTGAAGTGTGCTGCCTATCTTGGTGAGACTCTCACCCCTGCTTACCGTGATGTTGACGCTACCGGTACCTGGACCCGTGTAGTCGTTTGTTTCACCTCCCCCGCCAAAAAATGAGTAAATGCCATAAATGATCGCAAGGGCGGCAATTGAACATGCTCCGATCACTACACGCTTGCTCCAGCTATTCGCATTACGTGAGGGTGGAAGCTGCTCGTCGCTCAAAACCTCATTCAGAAACGTCACTAGCTTGAGCCTTTCATTTGATCCAGCCCGTCGATATAGGCCTGCAAGAATATTGCCGCGGCAGCACTATCCACTTTGCCTCGCATTTGTTTTGTGTTCATTCCGCCAGCTCGCAAGGCTCCCGTAGCTTGAATTGTGGATAATCTCTCGTCAATCAGAATAATTGGAATTGATGACACAAGGCCCAGTTGGCGCGCCCATTCCCGAGCATTTTCTGTAGATGCCGTGTCATTGCCTTTCAAGTTGCTCGGTAGACCAACAACAATCTCACATGGTTCATACTCGCGAATAAGTGCCAGAGCCGACGTGATCGAGTG
>JBIIOS010000056.1:0-11906 GCA_044336805.1 Candidatus Nanopelagicales bacterium | reverse complement strand
CGGGTAAGAATTGCAGCACCGTCTCCGTGAACGTCACCGGACATTTCAGCAATACCTTGAGCATTGTCAGAAACAGGTCCGAATGTGTCCATGGAAACAATTACGCCGACCGTGGTCAAAAGACCGGTACCGGCGAGTGCGATCGCAAAAAGTGACAGCAGAACCGAACCGCCACCGATGAGGAACGCGCCGTAGACAGCAGCACCAATGAGAAGTGCCGAGTAAACAGCTGACTCAAGTCCGAGGGAAACACCGGAAAGAATGACCGTTGCTGGACCGGTAAGTGAAGTCTTTGCAACGTCGTCAACTGGCCGACGATTCGTTTCGGTGAAGTAAGCGGTCAGTTGCTGGATAAGCGCGGCGAGAATAATTCCCGTGAATACCGCTCCAATAACAAACCAGCGTGGGCTGATTGTGTCCGCGGCTTCGACTGCAGCGATTCCGCCAATGCTTTCAATTTCACTCCATGATTCGGGAACCCAAGTAAAGACCGCCACGATTACCAGCACTGCCGAAATGATTGCCGAGATAAAGAACCCACGGTTGATTGAGGACATACCCGAACGATCGGACTCACGTGGTGAGACCGCAAAGATTCCGACAACAGCGGTCAGTACACCAATAGCCGGAATTACCAGTGGAAGCACAAGTCCAAGTTCACCGAATGCTGTTTTACCAAGGATGAGTGCTGCGACCAATGTCACCGCATAGGACTCGAACAAGTCTGCTGCCATACCGGCGCAGTCACCCACGTTGTCACCCACGTTGTCGGCAATTGTTGCCGCGTTACGGGGGTCATCTTCTGGGATACCCTGTTCAACCTTGCCGACAAGGTCAGCGCCAACGTCAGCAGCCTTGGTGAAGATTCCGCCACCAACGCGCATGAACATGGCGAGGAGTGCTGCTCCGAAACCGAAGCCCTCCAGAACCTTGGGGGCCTCACCTTTATAAACGAGAACGACAAGGGCGGCACCGAAGAGACCGAGGCCGACCGTGAACATGCCAGCAACGCCACCTGTGCGGAATGCAATTTTCATTGCTTTCTGCTCGGTACCGTCTTTCGCTGCAGCGGCAACACGAACATTTCCGCGGACCGCGAGCCACATACCCATGTAGCCGGTCACACCTGAGAACACTGCACCAACGAGGAAGAAGATACTTCGACCAATCCGCTCACTAGTTGTATCAGCGGGCAGGATGAACAGGACAAAGAAAACAACGACGGCGAAAACTGCCAACGTCTTGAATTGACGGCTCAGGAACGCGGAAGCGCCCTCCTGAATTGCCCCGGCGATTTCCTGCATGCGCGCTGTTCCCTGGTCTGCGCTGAGTACTTGGCGCACGAGAATAGCTGCAACAAACAGTGCTGCGATGGCGATGACAGCAACACCAATAACGATACTTTGGTTGCTCCCCTCCAACGTGACATCTGCGAACTTGATCATTGGTCTCCTCATTGATTAGCGCGGTTTCATTACCGACGCATTTCACACTTGTGTCGAAGTTAAACAACTCGTGCACGCACAGGTTATTCCGCTCAACATCCGGGGAGAGCCTACCGATTGGTGCCCGAAATTACCGGAAAGATAGGTAAAATGTGACTAATTCGACTCCAGGGCCAATTGTTGGGATTCATAGGTGGGAAAAAGGATGTCGACCCCCGTGAGGGCGAGGAGTTGCCCAACCCGTTCAGTGCGTTCGGTGTTCACCACCAGCTCCAGCTCAATTTCGGCTTGACGGGCACGTTTTAGGGCTGTGATCAGGCCGCCCAGCCCGGTTGAGTCCATAAAACCGACTTCGGTGAGGTCGATTATCAGTGTTGGAGCACCAACGATCAGAAATGGGAGAACCTGGTGCTTGAACTCGTCGACCGTTTCCAGGTCTAGGTTTCCCGAGCAGCTCACCAGGTTCACGCCGACCCCCGATTCGCCAACCCCTGTACCCGTGACGAATTCCATTCCCCCACCTTGGCAGAAGAAGGCGGTGTCGTCTGCTCAAGGCAAGATGTTCCCATGCTGCTGGATCCCCACTCCCTCATGGACACGGGTGAAGAAATCGTGCACCTGCGGGTGATTCCCGAAAGCCCCGGCACAACCGGTCCTTGGCCAGAGTGGATTTCCCCTGATTTTCGTAGTTCATTGGAGCGCGAGGGTATTTACTCGCTGTGGAGACACCAGGTTGATTTTGCGCAAAGCGCCCACGAAAGAATTGATTCAATTCTTGCAACGGGGACGGCAACGGGAAAGACGATCGCCTTTAATGCACCCGCGCTCACTTCGGCTCTTGCTCACGGGACGGTGCTTTACCTTTCACCAACAAAAGCCCTTGCCGCCGATCAACTTGAAACCTTGAATTCGTGGTCATTGCCGGGTATTCGGGCAGGGGTATACGACGGTGACACCTCCCATGAAAATCGGCAGTGGTTGCGCAAGCACGCAAACTACTTACTCACCAACCCCGACATGCTTCATTTTTCTATTCTGCCAGGACATAAATATTGGGCACATTTTTTCCGACACTTAGAGTTTGTGATTATTGATGAAGCACACACATATAAAGGTGTCTTCGGTGCACATGTCTCGATGATCATTCGACGATTGCTTCGAATCGCACACAAATATGGTGCCACTCCGACTGTTCTGGCCGCTTCAGCAACTTCGGGTAATCCCACTCTTGCTCTGGAAATGCTCACCGGGAGAGCCGCAACTTCATTTAGAGAAAACACCGCTGCGGTCCCGCAACGCACTTTTGTTTTTTGGCAGCCCCCCACAATCCTCAATACGGAAACCAGGCGCGGTGTCCTCGACGAAAGTTCACGACTGCTCGCACGAATCGTTCCCAGTGGTGATCAAGCTGTTGTCTTCGCTCGATCACGTCGAGGGGTTGAGTACGTGTCAGCGCAAACAAAGGAACTTCTGAGTCAGGACTTTAACTCGGATGAGATCGAACATATGGTTCGCGCCTACCGTGGTGGGTATCTTGCACATGAGCGCCGCGAACTTGAGCGAGATCTTCGCTCGGGGGAAATTCGCGCGATGGCGGCTACCAATGCGCTGGAACTCGGGATTGACATCACCGGTCTTGACATTGTTATTACCGCGGGCTGGCCCGGCACGAAGGCATCTTTATGGCAGCAGGTTGGTCGAGCCGGTCGTAGTGGCAAAGAAGCGCTCGCTATTTTTGTTGCGCGCGAAGATCCCCTTGACACTTATGTACTCCACCACCCGGAAACTTTTTTTGACTCTGATGTTGAGGTAGCTATTTCACATCCGTCAAATGAGTACGTAATGGCGCCACACTTGTGTGCTGCTGCGCAGGAACTTCCTCTCACAGCTGAAGACCTCGAACGTTATTTCCCGGCGAATGCGCCCCGAGTTCTTGAGAAACTCGTTGATCAGGGACTTTTAAGAAAGCGACCAACCGGCTGGTTCTGGACACAAAGCCAGGCTGCAAGTGCACTCGCTGACCTGCGAGGCACAGGTGGCGAAACAATTCGGGTTGTTGAGATCGGGACGGGAAGACTTTGCGGTTACGTGGATCACGCAGCATCACACCAGAGTGTTCATGAGGGCGCCGTCTACACCCATCAAGGTGAAACTTTTGTTGTCCACGAACTTGACCTTGATGCCGCAGTTGCCTTGGTAGAAGCGACACCCGTTGACTACACAACCTTTGCCCGAGACATCAGCAACATTCATATAGTCGGTGAGGAAAGAACGCGGGAGATCACACCCAGCCTGCGCATTCATTTCGGTGACGTACAAGTTACTTCGCAAACTGTTTCATTCGCTCGAAGGCACTTCACCGGCGAGAATTTGGGAACGGTCCTACTTGACCTACCCGTTAGATCTCTGAATACCAAAGCCGTGTGGTGGACCTTCCCGTTAATCGACACGAATGTCGAAGACGCGACAATTGCCGGGGCGATTCACGGGGCCGAACACGCCAGCATTGGCATGCTTCCACTTTTTGCCAGTTGCGACCGTTGGGATATCGGGGGTGTGTCAACGCCCATGCACCCGGACACCGGGGAAATCACAATATTTATTTATGACGGATTACCCGGTGGTGCGGGAATCGCCGAGTTCGGTTTTGATAACGCCATTGCGTGGATGAAGGCAACCTGTGAAGCCGTTACAGCCTGCCCGTGTGATTTCGGTTGCCCGAGTTGTATTCAGTCACCCAAATGTGGAAATGGAAATGAGCCCCTGAGTAAATCTGGGGCAATCAAAATTCTCACACTTCTGAGTAGCCAGCTCGAGCCGAAACCATAAGGAATTCAATATTTGAAAATCGAGCCAGCAAGGTTGGTGCTGGCATCCGGACTTCCACAATTGATTGATCACCAATCACTTCGCACGCGTACAGTTCAACGCCATTGCGATCACTCACCAAGGCCGCGGCGGCACACGGGTCCCCGCTGGTTTGCGCCGCTGCAATTGCCGCTAGATCCGCGTAGCTGCCCAAGGTTGCGCGCGCCAGGGTCAGTTGCACAAAAAGCATTGCTAACACTCCTGCGCAGCAGATCACGAATCCCAGAGCCAGAGTAAAAACGGTCGCGCTCCCTTCATCATTGTGCATTGATCCACTCCCGTGGCGCAACGTGTCTTTGGGAGATTTCAATAGGGGTAAAGCCCAAAAAACTCACCCCGAATTCACCGGGCTTCAAAGTCAATACCGAGACGGTGTCGGTATCCCAGATAATCTGCAATTGGGCTGCTGGTTCACTACGATGAAAACCCTCGCGCACTAATTCCTCACTGGTACCACGGGCTAGTTCACGCGCCGCGGTTCGCGTTGCATCACTGAGGGAAAGGGTTTGAACACCCAATGCGATCCCTGAAATAAAAAGAAAAGTAATGAAGCATAGAACCGGGATCATTAGTGCTGTTTCAAGTGTTGCCATTCCTGAATCACTTTGGAATCGGGGATACTTCCTTGGACTGGTTAACAAGTCCAAGGAAGCTGCAATCCGAGTTTTCACTATTAACCAAAGAACCGTGAGAGTGCGCTGCTAATTACCGACCACAATAGGTTTCGAACATTATCGCTCAACAACAGTTTGATAAGTACTCCGCTCAGTCCGGCAACCGCAACCGTTCCCACTGCATATTCAGTGGTGGTAAGCCCGGTGTCGTCCTTCAACGCTGACATTATTTTCGCGGATTTTGTTTCCATTCGTGCCTCTCTGTTTCCCGAGTTTCGGTAACACAGTGAGTCTCAAACATGTAAGCGCAAGCAAACAGATGCAAACTGTATTCTGTGAATTGCTGGTCACCCGGGCAGAAAACCTGTGGATGCAGCGAGTGAGGCAACAATCGGGACAACCCCTAAAACAAAAAATGCGGGAAGAAAACACACTGCAAGTGGAATAACTGCTTTCACTCCCGCGGTCCGCGCGGCGACCTCGACTCGAGAACGGTGCTCACGTCGCATGTCACTAGCGATTCCCACAAGTACCGATTCAAGTCCTGCACCGGTGTCATAGGAACGCATGACGCTGGTCGACAGTTGACCCAAGATAGGTTCGTTTATCAATGTCCTCCATGCATCACGTGGGTCGGCGCCGAGTTCAATTGCTGCCAACACGGGTGCAAGACGGATCTGAATCGGGCTGTTATGCATGGCGTGCGCCGCCGCGGACAATGAACTTTGCATCGACGCTCCCGAGGCTAACGTTGCCGCCAAAAGATCTATAAAGACCGGGGTGTCTCGGGCAATCGCCGCCGCCTCAGTGTGTGACGGCGCATTCTCGCGTTTGCGCAGCATTCGCATCACACAGACACCTACACCCGCACCAACAAAGAAACCAAATAAGCCGCCAAAAGTCCACCCGAGCAGTGCACCAGCACCTATGCCCACCATAAGCAAGAACGCCGGTGAGGTTGTACTTATCGGCATTGTTTCAGTGGGTGACTCACTAAGTACCACCCGCGATAATCGGTTTCGCGGTCTGCGTCTTGCCGGCAGTGGCTTCATAAACAAATAAACACTGAAGCCGGCCAAGAATGCTGCGAAAACAATCACAGCATCGCCTCAACACCGCCAGCAATGCGAGATGTCCACCACAAACCCAATAGCGTCAACGCAACGCCAATGAGAAGTGTTCCCAATCCGAATACCCCTGAGATAAACCATGTCAAAGGTTCAGCGCCCAAGAGATACCCCAAGCCAATACCGATAACGGGCAAAAATCCGAGTGTCGCTGCAGTGGCGCGCGGCCCGGCTAATTCAGCTTCAAGGTGCGCTCGTACTTCCTGTTGTGCACGTAAGGCCACGGACAACTGGGCAATACTTGCTCCAAGTCCAGCACCACTGTTCAGCCCGACCTGCCAACATGCGGCCAATGAATGGAGTTCGGGACGGCAGCGGGCATCCAGTGTCAATGCAACAGTGGTGTCGCCACCGCCAACCGCAGCGGTGTACGCGAGTGGCCAGACCCGTGATCCGACGTTGATTAATGAGGTTTCCGGAGAATGACCCGCAGTGAGTTCTGAAACGAGAACGGAGATTGCACCAAGTGTTTCATCCCGCTGTTTGCTCGCGGCCTTGCGTTTTCGACTGCCAAAGTTGTCAGCAATTGAAGAAATTGAAGTTACTCGGCTTACAAATGTCTTTGGATCCGATTCATCTGTATTGACAAATCCTAGGCGCGCCCTTGCCCGAGCGGGAATAAACAGCCAAGCACTCAATGCTGCAGATAATGCCGCAACCAATGCAGCGATCCGAATCAAGTTCGCCTATTTTCACAGCGGCTAACAAGTTCAGCGAACCCCGATTCCTTGATCCACGTATCGCCGCACCTTGTTAACGCGGCACGAGTGGTGGCAAAGCCACGTTCATCAACATCAAAAATGTGGATGCCATCGAGGAACCTACGGCCACCAACTCTGGCTAGGTGAATAACCGCGTCAAGTCCACTACCGATCAACGCATGAAGGGCTTCGCGCTCAATCCCGGCCGTTAACCCCAGTGCCGCTAATCGGGCTGGTATTGCTTGAGGGCTGTTCGCGTGAACGGTCCCGCACCCACCCTCATGCCCGGTGTTGAGAGCTGTTAGTAGTTCGACGACTTCTGGACCTCGAACTTCACCAACAACTATGCGATCAGGGCGCATTCGCAGTGAGGTGCGCACAAGATCGCGCAAAGTAATTGAACCCTGCCCTTCAACATTGGCTAAACGAGCTTGCATCCGAACAACATGTGGGTGAGTTGGATTGAGCTCAGAGGAATCTTCCACGATCACAATCCGGTGTGCTGGATTCACTAGGGCAAGTAGCGCAGACAACACCGTGGTTTTACCGGTCCCGGTTCCCCCGCTAATGAGAAATGCCAAACGGCCGCTGACCATTGACATGAGTAGAGCAGCAATTTCCTCGTTGATTGAGCCTGCGGCAATGAGTGAATCAATGGTAAAAGTTTTTGCACTCGGTATTCGCAGTGAAATGGTCGTTCCACCCGTTGAAATCGGTGAGAGTACACAGTGCAGTCGAGTTCCATCACGTAATTGCGCGTCAACCATAGGTGCCGCGTCATCGAGTCTTCTACCTGCAGTTGAAGCGAGCCGCTGCGCCAGACGCCTTACTTCGTTGTCGGAACTGAACGCAATTCCTGTTAACTCAAGGCCATGTCCCCGATCACACCAAACCGCATTGGGCCCATTGACCAATACGTCGGTGACACCTCGTTCTTCCAGCAAGGGTTGTAGGACTCCGGCGCCACTAAATTCACGCCCGAGTACGAGTGCAAGTTCTTCTGCAGATTCTTCACTGAGAACTACTCCTTCCTCGCGCAATGCTTGTAGAACGTGGGCGCGCGAGGCCATCACATTTGATGCGATGAGGCGGTTGCGTACCCGGCTGGCAAGGGCTTGGTTCATGCGGCACTTTTCGAATGTTGGCTGCGCACCTCACCTAGCAATGCTTGACAAACATCACGGTAGCCCGAGTTAACTCCCGGCGGATCCCCTTCGTCTGCTCGAGTTGTCATGGCTGGCATAAATGGGATTTCAGTGAGTCCCTGATCTCCGAGAGCCCCGCATACATCGGGTAGTCCCAGGCCTTTTGAATCACTGATAACAACGAAGCGGGATTGGACTCCCAATTTTCTGACCCACTGAGATATCGCGATACTCGCTGCTATTGCGCGGACGTGGTTACGCGTAATGACACATGTCACCAAACTTTGGCCAATCAAAAAAGCATTGCACTTACTGTGTTCTCGGGGAAGGTCGAGTACAACAAGGTCAAATGCCCTGCGCGCTGCGTCAACCACTGCCGCGATAACTTCAATTGTTGCTTCACCCGATGCGGTGCGACTCTGGGAAAGAAAAGCGACACCATTTACTTTCGGTAGCGCTGCACGCAAGGTGTCCTCGGCTATTCGACCCGCGCCAGGATCAATGTCGGGCCACCGTGTACCCGGGATTTCTTCCGCGCCAAGAATGAGGTCAATCCCGCCGCCGAACCGATCAAGATCAATAACGATCGAAGTCATCCCTTGACCAAGAGCAATTGAAGCAAGATTCACGGCAAAAGTTGACGCGCCAGCACCACCGCTCCCCCCGATCACTGCAATTACGTTGCTCCCCGAGATTCCTTCAGTCGGTTCAGAACTTACGAAAGGTGAGAGTGCATCAACTAACCAAAAATTGGCGGCAGGTAGTTCCAGGACATTTTCAGCGCCAAGCGCAACCGCATGTCGCCAAATGTCACGTTCAAAGTTGGGTCCCGTGAGCCCTTCGCCCTCCGATTGTTCTTTCATGTGGACCACGATCAAGTGGGATCGCCGAGGGGCTAAATTCTCAACGCATTCACCTGCTAGGTCGGACCCCACCAAGACAAATGCGGAACTCTCCCAAATATCTCGGGCAATGAGTGGGGATGCAACCACTCGAACATCGATTCCTAGGGGCTCAACAACTGCCCTAACAGTATTAATGATCAGTGAATCTGCGGTAACAAGGAGCAAGATGTGAGTTGAATCAGACATGGCTCCACCCAACGCCACATAAACATATTTGTTAATAGTGAATTTCACAACTGTGGACAACCCAAAAGATGCGTTACCGTTGGGGTATGCCAGTAGCTGCATTCTTTGATCTTGACAAGACAATTCTGGCTAAATCAAGTTCATTTGTGTTTGCCAAGCCGTTCTACAAAGAGGGCCTCATTGGTCGAACCGATGTTATACGCAGCGCTTACGCCCAATTCACGTTTCTCACATCCGGTGCTGATCATGATCAAATGGAGACAATGCGAAAATACATGTCCCAACTCGTCACCGGCTGGGATGCGGCAAAAGTCCAAGCAATCGTCACCGAAACCCTCAACACTTTGATTGATCCCCTCGTTTATCAAGAAGCCGTTGACTTGATTAATTTTCATAAAGAGCAAGGCCACACGGTCATAGTTATTTCCAGTTCAGGAAATGAAATGGTTGAACCAATTGCACAGCGTCTTGGTGCTGATTTAGCGATCGGAACCCAAGTCGAAGTAGTTGACGGCAAGTACACGGGTGAAATTGTTTTTTATGCCTACGGTGAAGGCAAAGCTGAGGCGGTGCACTCTCTTGCAATAGATCACGGCTTCGATCTCGCTGAATGTTTCGCTTACTCTGACTCTCATACAGATTTGCCTATGCTCGAGGCGGTTGGTAACCCGCGGGCCGTCAACCCAGACAGCGAACTTCGTGCGATTGCAACGGAACGCGGTTGGGAAATACTTGACTTTGAAAAACCGGTGTCAATGAAAGCCAAGGTCGAAAAACGTCAAGCGATTGCTGCCGGTGCGGGTGTCGCCCTCAGCGCTGTCGCAGTGGGTATCACCTGGTACGCGATGCGTAGAAACGTTCGCCTCAGCGCCAGTCACAGATAAGCGCTATTCACAGATAGCGTTAAGGCTGAGAGTTAACCGGCGGCTCTAGCGCCAAGACCAAGACTGGCCGAGAACCAGGCGTAGTAAGCCTCAATTCCTTCTTGGGTGCCGGTCGCAAAGTCTCGGATCGCACTGACGTAAGCGTTTCGATTTGATTCAAACATTCCGTTTTCCGGGATCGAGAAATTCGAAGGATCAAGGCTTCTGGCAGAGAGGACCGTGCGAACGGTGGCACGGGCGACGAGTCCTGACCCCCAGGCAAATGGACGTAAGCGCATGATTTCGCCGTGCACGTATCCGGCTTCAATCACTGCTGGAACTTTCGTTGTTGCGCACTGGTGTGACAAATTCATTAATGCACGAGGAATTTCCTGATGGTCGGGCAGGAATCCGATATGCAGTGGGTCATCGGCCTCTTGATTTCGTCGCGGTCGAGCCAACTGGTCTTCGTTGAGGAACTCTTTCGCAACAAGGGTGTGCAGGCCGGTGATCACCTGCAGCGGTGCCCGCATCCAGATCTCATTTAATTTGGGGGCCTCAGCCGTGATGGCCAAACTTGCCGCGAAGACTTTGCCCATTGGCGACTCTTCAACTCCCACCAGGTCAGCCCCTTCAAGAGCTGCTGAGTCTGCGCCACCCCGCGCAATCGAACTCTTAGCCACGTCAATTGAGGCCGCTCGGATATCTCGCCGCCACAGCAATTCATCAATATCCGCCCTCGCCGCCGCGGTGAATTGTTGGACCCGCTCCCACCCAGCTATCACGTCAAGGGGTGGAGTCGTCATGCCGTAACGGTACATATTCCACCGATCAGCCCGGATATAGACCTAAGTTTTCCCATCTCTACCATCTGGGCGTCCAGTGTTCGGTAAGTTAGCGCCACGCGAATTTAAGGAGTGCGCACCGTCATGAGTGAAGTCCACGAAACCCTCGACAATCTGATGCACGAGAATCGCACATTCCCACCGAGTCCTGCATTCGCTGCCAAGGCAAACGCCACAGCCTCCATATATGACGAGGCAGAAGCTGACCGTTTGGGTTTCTGGGCGAAGCAGGCTCGCACACTGGATTGGGATACCGACTTTACGCAAGTTCTCGACTGGTCAAATGCACCGTTTGCCAAATGGTTCGTTGGTGGAAAACTCAATGTCGCCTACAACTGTGTTGACCGACATGTTCATGCCGGGCACGGGGACCAAATTGCACTGCGATTTGAAGGTGAACCCGGAGATCAAATCAACATCACCTACCGAGAACTCATGGATCAAGTGTGTAAGGCGGCCAACGCTTTAACCGAACTCGGCATCAATGCCGGTGATCGCGTGGCGATCTACATGCCAATGATTCCTGAGGCCGTTGTCGCCATGTTGGCATGTGCTCGCGTCGGGGCAGTCCACTCGGTCGTCTTTGCAGGATTTAGTGCTGAAGCTCTTCGCAGCAGAATCGAAGATGCCCAAGCAAAACTGGTGATAACAGCCGATGGCCAGAATCGACGAGGCAGCGTGATGTCTCTCAAGCCAGCAGTTGATGAAGCAGTGGCCGCCAGTCCATCGGTAAATAATGTTCTCGTTGTTAAGCGCTGCGGAAACGACATTGCCTGGGGTCCGAAAGATGTATGGTGGCATGAATTTGTTGCGAATCAGTCGCCAGAACACACTCCGGTCGCATTTGATGCAGAGCATCCACTCTTTATCCTGTACACCTCGGGAACAACCGGAAAACCAAAAGGAATTTTGCATACGACAGGTGGTTACCTGACACAGGTTTCATTCACGCATCGAGTTGTGTTTGATCTCAAACCTGACACTGATGTTTATTGGTGCACAGCCGATATTGGTTGGGTCACCGGTCACTCCTACATTGTTTACGGACCACTCTCCAACCGCGTCACCCAAGTTATTTATGAAGGAACGCCAGACACACCGGGCAAAGATCGATGGTGGGACATTATTCAACGCCACGGTGTCACGATTCTGTACACGGCTCCGACCGCAATCCGTACATTCATGAAGTGGGGTGACGAGCTCCCGC
>JBIIOS010000199.1:0-3053 GCA_044336805.1 Candidatus Nanopelagicales bacterium | reverse complement strand
AGCTTCAGCGATGTGATAACCGGAGATAGATACGGAATAGAAATTTCGTACCTGATTATCGATGAACCACTGCTGGACGTCACCCATGCAACGAAGGGCGAACTCGGTGGAGAAGATGCAGGTGTTTTGACCTTGATCTTCTTTGAGGATGTCAGCCTGAACCGTTCCTCGAACGTTGGTGAGAACCCATGCCCTGATTTCGGCAGCTTCTTCAGCACTGGGCTCGCGGCCTTCCCGCTCACGGAAAGCGTCGAGGCGCTGGTCGATTGCCGTGTTCATGAACATGGCAAGAATCGTGGGAGCGGGACCGTTGATTGTCATGGAGACCGAGGTCATTGGGTCACACAGGTCAAAGCCGGAGTACAGAACTTTCATGTCATCGAGGGTGGCGATTGATACGCCGGAGGTTCCGACCTTGCCGTACACGTCGGGCTCTTCATTGGGATCGCGCCCGTACAGGGTGACCGAATCAAATGCTGTTGAGAGTCGCGTGGCTGGCTGGCCGGAAGACAGCAGGTGGAATCGGCGGTTGGTACGGAATGCGTCACCTTCACCGGCGAACATTCGGGCGGGGGCTTCACCATCTCGTTTGAACGGGAAAACACCTGAGGTGAATGGGTATCTGCCGGGCAGGTTTTCCTCGCGCAGGTAGCGAACGAGTTCACCGGAATCTTCCGTCTGGGGGAGAGCAACGCGTGGGATACGCGAACCTGAAAGCGTGTCTTTCCAGAGATTTGTGTGTAGTTCTTTATCTCGGATCGTGACAACGAGTTCTTCTTGTGTGTACTGCTCGCGCACTTGTGGCCAAGATGTCAGCAGTGAAACCACGTCCCGCTGCATTTGTGCTTCTTGGTTTTCACGTAATGCGAGAACCTGTGTGGCGTCGGCTCCTTCTCCCACGAGCATTTCGGCGGCTGTACCAAGGTGTTGCACACGTCGAGCAATACTTGCCTGGTCATTGGTGGTTGCATGGTAGGAACGCACGGTTTCGGCGATCTCTGCGAGGTAGCGTGCGCGTGCCGGCGGCACGATAGTGGTGAGACCGGTTGGTTCCATTCCATCAAGGCGGTTAAGGACACCTGGATTGCTCACCAAACCTTTTGTTACCAGCAGGTCATACAGGTAGTGGTACAGGTGGGTGACGCCGTCGTCGGCGAATCGGGCGGCCGAAGTGCCGAAGACCGGCATGTCCTCCCATGAAGCACCGAATGCTTGGCGGTTGCGCACCAGTTGGCGGGCAACATCACGACGGGCATCTTCAGCGCCGCGTCGCTCGAATTTATTAATTGCCACAGCGTCTGCGTAGTCGAGCATATCGATTTTCTCGAGTTGGGAAGCTGCACCAAACTCCGGTGTCATGACGTAAAGGGATGTGTCAACAAAAGGAACAATTCCTGAGTCGCCTTGGCCGATTCCGGGAGTTTCGACAACCACCAGGTCATGGGTAGCCCGATACAAAGTGATCACGTCAGCAAGATTTTCTGGAATGACCGAGCCGGCGCCCCGGGTTGCAAGGGAACGGAAGGTAACGGATCCAAGATCAATGGTGTTCATGCGGATTCGATCACCAAGGAGTGCGCCGCCACCCTTGCGCCGAGTCGGATCAACTGCGATTACCGCAATTCGGAGTTTGCCTTCTTGATCGGTGCGGAAGCGTCGCAAGAGTTCATCGGTGAGGGTGGATTTTCCGGAGCCACCGGTTCCGGTGATACCGAGTACAGGGGTTGAAACCTGTGCTGCAGCAGCTTGAATTTGTTCGAGCCAGCCTGCTGGCGCCCTACCTTCTTCGAGAAGTGTGACCGCCCGGGCTAGTTCGCGCTCGTGACCTGCGAGTACTGCATCAAGTGCGGGTATGTTTTCGGTGAGGTCAACATCGCACTCTTCGACCATCGAGGCGATCATCCCGACCAGTCCGAGACGTTGACCGTCCTCGGGGGAGAAAATGCGGACTCGTTTTTTTGCAAGAATGGCGATTTCTTCTGGAACGATAACGCCACCGCCACCACCGTAAATGCGAATGTGTTCGGCGCCTCTACTGTCTAACAGGTCACGTAGATAGCTGAAGTACTCAACGTGTCCGCCCTGATAAGAGGAGATAGCAATACCTTGAACATCTTCTTGGATAGCCGCCCGAACAATCGTCTCAACACTGCGGTCGTGACCCAGGTGGATTACTTCGCATCCCTGTGACTGCAGGATCCGGCGCATAATGTTGATTGCTGCGTCATGCCCATCGAAAAGGCTGGCGGCGGTAACAAATCGAACAGGATTTGCGGGAAGGCGGTTTACATCGACGGTGCTCAAGGGGGTTCTCCTCAATTGGACGCCGGCACCACACCGGAGTGTCCTATGGACTTCAGATTATAGGACATCAATGTACTTTGTGTCCTAGAGTCTGGGATTAGGTAATCTTAGGGGAGTTCAAGCGTGGGTGTGGGGAGATTACGGGAGTTTCACTGCCCGTGGGCGCTTGAGTTCCCAGCGTGAGATCGAGCGCAGATGAACCTGGTCGGGTCCGTCAAAAATCTTGAGGGAGCGCTGCCAGCCGTACATTTTCGCGAGCAAAATGTCATCACTGACCCCGAGCCCACCGTGAACCTGGATTGCCCGATCAATCACATTACATGCAATTCGTGGAGCGATTACTTTGATGGCGGCGATTTCGGTCTTTGCCGACTTTGCTCCACCTTGGTCAATCATCCACGCGGCCTTGAGGGTCATGAGGCGCGCTTGCTCAATTTCAATTCGAGACTCGGCGATCCATTCTTGGATGGAGCCCTGATCGGCGAGAGGACCACCGAATGCCACCCGTGAGTTGGCTCGTTCAACCATCATTTGCAATGCGCGCTCGGCCTGACCGATTGAACGCATGCAGTGATGAATGCGACCGGGTCCCAGTCGTGCTTGGGCGATCATGAACCCGTCACCTTCGGTCGCGAGGATGTTACTGACAGGTACGCGAACGTTTTCAAACTCGATCCATGCGTGGCCATGCTGATCTTGCCGGCCGAAAACGGTGAGCGAACGCACGATGCGAACACCGGGAGTGTCGA
>JBIIOS010000198.1:0-3103 GCA_044336805.1 Candidatus Nanopelagicales bacterium | reverse complement strand
AACCGGCTGGAACCCCCAGGCTCCCCGCGGTAGCGGGGCGGTTCGCGAAAAGTGGGAGTCGTTACTGGCATTGATGACCATGGCCGAGGAAACGGATCCCAATACCTCACTGAGCGATTTCATTGCAGATCTTGATGCTCGAGCATCAGTTGAACATGCACCCACAGCCGATGCAGTCACACTCGCCTCGATTCATTCGGCAAAGGGATTGGAGTGGCCCGTGGTCTTTCTTGTGGGTTGCAGCGAAGGCTTACTTCCCCTGTCCTATGCCGATTCAGAGGATGGCGTCGACGAAGAAAGACGACTGGCTTATGTTGGAGTTACCCGTGCGGCTCGAATTCTTGAGGTGAGTTGGGGTAAGTCGCGGGCTCCTGGTGGAAAAGCGACTCGATCCGTGAGTAGGTTTTTTGTACCTGAGCCGCAAGGCTTGGAAGGTGCACGTGTTGACGGAGGAATTGGCGTTGCCGGTTCGGTGGTGCGGGGCAGTTCTCAAGTCACCCACAACCGCAAAAGAACGGGCCCTAAACCGTGTCGAGTATGCGGTAAGGGACTGGTAACTCCCTCTGAGCGAACAATTGGTCGTTGCCAAAAATGTCCCGGGGAACCCAACGAAATGATTTTTGAAAGTTTGCGAGCGTGGCGCAAGGAAAGGTCATTAGAAAAAAACGTTCCCGCATACATTGTTTTCACTGACGCGACACTGACCGCAATGGCTGAACTGATGCCGCGCGATTTTGACGAGCTTTCAGCAATTCCTGGAGTTGGCCCCGCAAAACTGACCGAGTACGGTGAGCAACTTTTGGAAATTATTCACGTTCAGCAGTAACGTTTTCAACCATAAAGCCAGGTACCCAGGCGTTGAGTTCCGCGAGTACGGGAACGTTGGCATCGAGTTGACACAACACCGCGATACTTCCCATCCATACCCGGTGAATCAGAGCATAGGAGGGTGGCAGATTGATTTTGAGCCCAATGGTGAAGTCAGGACTTTTCATGTCATTGATCCTGACGAATTCCCCGCGGATCCAGTCACGATTGAAGTGAAAACTTTCATAGCGAGTTGGCTCAACAAAGGGTTCGAGGTAACTCAGAACCGCATCAGCGTCGACGTCTATATTGGGTTTCACAAACCCTTCAGCGCGCAACCCCTCAAGAACGTCTTCTGCATTTCCACTCTGGGCAATTCGCAGGAGGGTTCCCATCGCAACGGGTAAGCCGTCAGGCAGCCGAGATACAGCGCCAAAATCCAATACGCACAACTTGTCTTCGGCTGTAATCCGAAAGTTGCCGGGGTGAGGGTCAGCGTGCAAAAGCCCTGCCCGCGAGGGACCGGCTAATAGGAATCGCTCATAAAGCAAACCGGCACGATCACGCTCAGCGCGTGTTCCCTGTTTGATGATGTCTGACAGCGGGCGACCATCAATCCACTCACTGACTAAAACATGTGGGGCTGCTGCGAGAACATGGGGAATGTGAAAATCAGGATCACCTTCGAATGCAACCGCAAACGCCCGTTGATTCTGTGACTCGAGTAGATAGTCAAGCTCCTCGATGGCTCGCTCTTTTAACTCCTCGAGTAGTGGCTTGATGTCAAGGCCTGGAATCCAGCCAGCGAAGAGTTTTCCCATGCGGATCATCTGATTCAAATCGGCTATGAGTGCTTTATCGGCACCTGGGTATTGCACTTTGACGGCAACAACACGCCCGTCATGCCAGGTTGCCCTATGGACTTGGCCAATTGATGCCGACGCGGCAGGCTCGTCATTAAATTCAATGAATCGATCGCGCCAGTCTTCACCGAGTTCCTCAGCCAAGATTTTGTGAATAGCGCTGGTGGGCATTGCGGGGGCGGAGTCCTGCAATTTGGTGAGCATGGCTCGATATGGAGCCGCGAATTCTTCGGGGAGGGCGGCTTCAAAAACGCTCATAGCTTGGCCGAGTTTCATCGCGCCACCCTTGAGCTCGCCCAGCACCTTAAACATTTGTTCAGCCGTACGGGCGGACATTTCTGCCGCAATTGCTTCGGCGGGTTTACCGCCAACTCGCTTTCCGAAGCCAAGCGCCGTCCGGCCCGCGTAGGTCGCCGGCAGTGACGCCATCCGGATTCCGCGGGTGAACGCATTTTTTGGTAGTTCTGGCACGCTCCTATTGTGTGGCCAAAGGCAGATTCATGCGCGGTCGGGCTTCCCCACCGATGTTTATCCTGTGAAATCGGATTTGTGAAGCTGACATCCGCACAAAGGGTGCGGTAGCGAAGGTTGGGCACGAAAATGCAACCAAGGCAGACTCGCTCTCCACACGGTATTCGTGATTGCCATCCCGTCCATCCAGTGTCGAAGAAGCAACAATGTGTAGGCAGCGCTTTGGTAGTTCAGGATCGAGTCAGCTTCTCCGGAGTTTGCATGGTGGCGCCACTGCAGATCAACACCCATCCAGTCGGGCGAGGAATCGCAGTGATGCAGTTGGGCGCAACGAAAACAGGAACTTTCGCCAGGAATCACGAGGGGACCAATTTGCGCGCTGTCCAAGCGTGTCCCCACGTGAAGGTGGGGTAGTGAACATAGATGCGAATTTGCATGTTCAAAAACTCGTGGGTGAGCTCTGCTCACAAAAACAACGATTGATGCGCAAGATCTCCGGTGGGTGAATTCATACCCTGAGTCACGTCCCAATTGATAGATGGCCTTGGCGAGTGGACCCTGGCCCACCAGCTCAATTTGAACGGCACTTCGGTGGTCAATGATTTCAGCGGCATCCTGCTTGGGTGTTTTATCCGTGTAATCAATCACATGCTTCTGGGCACAGGCAATATCAGTGTGAGTGCGATCCCTGTTCTTTTCATTGAGCCAGCGTGCCGTGCGTGGTGGGGTGCGAGAGTCAACGAGTGCTCCTGATTCAAATCCGTCCATCAGCAAACGCGTGACCACGTGTTGGGGAACCCCGATTTGTTCGCACCACTCAATGCTGGCCTGTTCGGCGCTCCGTGACCCATCCAGTGACATAAACCACTCAACACTTTTCGAACTTGGGGCTCGTAACAATTGGTAGTCGCCGAATTCAACCGAACCATCGGCTCGACTAATCACCGGAATGCGGTGATTGT
>JBIIOS010000197.1:0-3104 GCA_044336805.1 Candidatus Nanopelagicales bacterium | reverse complement strand
CCATTGCGCCACCAGCTACTCGCCTTCATACACATTCGGTGTGCGATCAGAGCCGCTGCCAATTCATGGGTTGCACCCAGAATCACAGGGGTTTTTCGAGCACTTGCGGCAAGAAGGGCACCAACTACGAAATCGATGGTGCCGGTTGAATCGAGTTGTGCAAGCTTGCGTGGTTCTCCACGTTTATCGCGATTGGCTCGCATCAGGTCAACAGTTTCCGCGAGTTGTTTCATCACCCATTGGTCACTCATTTCAGGGCTCTGGTGAGTTACCTGCCAGGCGTCTTTGCGGGTGAGTAACCCCACGATTGCTCGGACGATAGCCGGTTCAACCACGGTGTCACTGTGAAATGAAAGAAGGGTAAACCCGGAATCAACTGCTGAATCGACACTGGCGATGCCCGAATCGAATCCACCGGGTGAGATAGCAATCTTTTTAGGTCGTAATTCTGAACCCCGCCCAAACCACCAGATGAGAAGTTCGGCCAATGAACCCGTTACCCGTTCAGGGACAATAAATGTCGTGTTAGGAATACACGACTCAATGCGATCAACAAGGCCGGTGCTTTCACTCGCATTGCTCACTGACTCAGGATATGCGCTGGGTTTCGATAAAAACGGTAGGTGCGTCAAATGCGGCCTTACGTGACGCACGTCGAAGCAGTTGCAGGATCGGTGAGCCAACTAGAGCGATCAAAATTACGGTCAGGGCTGCGCGTGGTAGATCAAAGCCAAGCGAAGTCGTCAGACTGAACCTGATCCAAGCCAAAAGGTTCTCACCGGGGCTTGCGCCAGGAGTGAACGCGATCTGTTCCGGAAGATTGATCGAGAAGGGCCAAAACCAAAGGTTCATAATGAAACCGAACGCAACGCAGGCTACTGCTGCGTAGGCGCCAAGAATCACAAGTTCTCGTTTACCACTTGCTTTAGGTAAAAGGCCGGCGCCTAGACCGACCCAGGCCGCCGCAAGCATTTGAAAAGGGAGCCATGGCCCAACGCCACCGGTAAACATTGCCGAGGCGAGTAGAGAAATTGACCCAAGCAAAAAGCCAAAACCGGGGCCCAAAGCTCTCCCCGCCAGAATCAGAATTACCCAGATCGGTTCGATTCCACCAAGTCCAGCACCGAGTGGACGCAAAACTGCTATCACCGCTGCAAGTGCGCCCAGTAAGGCAATCGTTTTCGCATCCAGGCCACCATCACTGATCTGTGAAATTACGGTCACGAGCAGCAGTGGAATTATCAAGGCAAAAAGCAGGGGTGTTTCGGTCGAGTTCATTACTAAAAATGAATCCGCCGGAGCCACAAATGGCCATAGGAAACTGATGACTCCGATAACAGAGATCGCGGCGATCGCAATTGCCGAGGGCTTGCCTAACGTAATCGCGCGCATCAGGCTAATTCCTGATTATTCAGTGCATGGGCGATTTGCTCAACCGTAATCCAGCGATCGGGCGCCAGTACTTTTGACACTTGCGGAGCGAACATTGGGGAGTCGGTGATGACCGACTGAGTGGGTCCATTAGCGACAATCTCACCGTCGCCCATAATCACAACTCGGGTGGCAAGTTCTGCCACAAGTTCCACGTCGTGGGTTGCCATTAAAACACTGTGACCGGCATTTGCTAATCCACGCAAAACTTCTCCCAATTTTTTCTTGGTTGGGTAGTCCAAACCACGCGTTGGTTCATCCAGCAGTAGCAATGGAGGTTTAGCTGCAACGATTAAACACAATGCCAACAGCATTTGCTGTCCTTCGGACAGATCCCGTGGGTGGGTTCCGTCTTGGACGTCAGGAGCCATCAAGGCCAAAAGTGCGCGGGTTGTCCCCGATGGGCAACCCGCATCTGCGTCTGAAGATCTACATTCGTCAGCAACGCTCAGTGATTCAAAGAGGTCCTGTGGTTCCTGCGGGACAAAGCCAACATGGCGAAGTAGGTCCTTCGCGGCAAGGGTGTGTGGGTCCACCCCGTTAACCTGAATAGTTCCTTTGGACTGATTCTTGAGACCAACAAGTGTTCTTAGCAATGTTGATTTGCCAGCCCCATTACGCCCCATAAGTGCTGTGATTTCCCCAGCATCCAAAACAAGGTCGACCCCTCGCAGAACTGTTCTTTTCCCAAATGAACAGTGCACTTCTTTGATCTCAACTATTCGCGGACTGTGTGTGGGAACGGCTTGCATTCTGGGTGAGTGGTTGGCGAGCAGTGCTCGCAGCGGTGGTGCAGCCCTGCGGGCGTCACGGATACTAATGGGCAGCGGATCCCAACCGGCAAGGCGACCAAGGTGAATTACCGGGGGAGCGATCGAGGAGGTTTGCATGAGTTCGCTAGGTGTTCCTGATCGAATTGATCCATTTTCCAAAAGCAAAATCGAGTCGCAATACTGCATGACTCTCTCGAGTCGGTGCTCAGCCAACACAACGGTGATTCCAAGGTCATGAACGAGGCGGTGCAATGCAGCGAGAACCTCCTCTGCCGCTCCAGGATCCAGAGCGGACGTGGGTTCGTCCAGCACCAAAACTTTTGGTTGTGCGGTCAACACGGAACCGATCGCTACTCGCTGTTGTTGACCGCCGCTCAATGTGTGCAATGGACGATTGCGCAACTCGGTGAGTCCCAGTAGGTCCAAGATCTCCTCAACCCGGCGTCGCATTACCTGGGGATCAATTCCCAAACACTCCATCGAATAGGCCAGTTCGTCTTCAACGAGATCTGTCACGAATCCGGATACGGGATCTTGGGCTACAAAACCCACAAGATCTGCGAGTTCGCGTGGTTGGTTAACTTGGGTTGAGCGCCCGTTAACGCTGACACTTCCCGTGAAGTGTCCTCCTGTGAAATGGGGAACCAATCCATTGATGGCCCGCAAGAAAGTTGTTTTTCCACTGCCCGTGGCCCCTAACAGCAATGCGAGCTCACCGGCAGGGATCTCCAGGTTGAGATCGCGCAACACGGGCTGGCTTTGTTCTGCATACCGGAAGGTGACGTGCTCAAAACTAATCATGTGTGGGCCTCCACGCTTATTGGTGCGCTTATCTCAATATCAAAAGCGGGTGGAGGGGGAGTCGTTATCGAAGGTGTACAGGCGATTCCAAATGCCAGG
>JBIIOS010000055.1:0-12323 GCA_044336805.1 Candidatus Nanopelagicales bacterium | reverse complement strand
ACGTCCCCGCAGAGGAATGTTGCATTGGTGTCTCCATGAACCCCACCAATGAATGCGGTGATATCGATATTGCAGATATCGCCGTCCTCGAGCACGGTTGTGTCAGGGATTCCATGGCAGATCACTTCGTTGAGTGAGGCACAAAGGCTGCGGGGATATCCGCGGTACCCCAACGTTGAGGGGTAGGCCCCATGGTCACAGAGGTATTCGTGTCCAACCCGATCAAGTTCCTCGGTTGTGACGCCTGGGGACACTGCCTTACCCACCTCTTGGAGCGCATTCGCGGCAATTCGCCCAGCTATTCGCATGGCGTCAATGGTCTCTTCGGTTTGGACCTCTGGCCCGGTGAATGGACTGGGTCCACGCTTACCCACGTACTCCGGGCGGGCAATATTTACCGGCACCTTACGAGCAGGCCCTAAGACCCCGGGTGTCAGCGGTGCACGCGTGCGCAGACTCATGGGTGGAGTCTAATGCGCGTTAGACTCACACCCGAAACGTCACATATTTGTTTGCGCATTCACGATCGAGATTCATAAGGGAGAGACATGAGTTGGTACTACTGCCTAGAGCACATGAAGTCCGAGCCAGAAGAAGGCTGCCCAAACTCTGAGCGGATGGGTCCATATGCGACCCAGGGTGAAGCCGATGCAGCTCTTGAGCATGCTGCGGAACGCAATGCCGCTTTTGATACAGACGAGGACTAGTACCCTCTGAGTTCATCGGCCATGAAAAAGGACCCGCACATAGTGCGGGTCCTTTTTATGAAGTAAAAACTTCAGAGGAAGATTACTTACGACGTGCGGTCTTCTTTGCTGCTTTGCGAGGAGCTGCTTTCTTTGCTGCCTTGCGTGGTGCTGCTTTCTTAGCTGCCTTGCGTGGTGCTGCCTTCTTGACAGTGCGCTTGGCTGTGGCCTTCTTTGCTGCCTTGCGTGGTGCTGCCTTCTTGACAGTGCGCTTGGCTGTGGCCTTCTTTGCTGCCTTGCGAGGAGCTGCTTTCTTTGCTGCCTTGCGAGGTGCTGCTTTCTTTGCTGCCTTGCGAGGAGCTGCCTTCTTCACAGTCTTCTTCGCAGTTGCCTTCTTTGCTGCCTTGCGAGGAGCTGCCTTTTTGACAACTTTCTTGCGTACAGCTTTCTTTGCTACCGCCACGATGCCTCCCGTGTGGAGTGATCCCTGCGATCTACAGGGAACATATGACATAACTGTGACAGAGCAAACGCAAAAATACAAAGATATTCGCGTCATTTGACGTAGGCGTGTCGCTTAATTGATACCGGGTAATTGCTCCCGGGTTGTGACGCGGATGTGCGCGTCTGATGATGTTCTGGCAATATTACTTTCATGACACAGAATGATGCCCCGGTTGTAGTTGACGTTTCGCGCAAAGTAATCGGTGTGCTTGGCGGTACCGGTGAACAGGGACGCGGACTTGCAACTCGGTTCGCGATAGCGGGCCTTGCGGTGATTATTGGTTCACGAACCTCCGAGAGGGCGACTGAAGTTGCTAATGAGATTGGTCTTGGGGTCAAGGGCATGAACAACGCCGACACGGCCGCTGCGAGTGACGTCGTGATCATTGCAGTCCCTTGGGATGGGCATAAAGAACTGTTGGAATCATTGAAGAATGAGCTTTCCGGGAAAGTGGTTATTGACTGCGTAAATCCCCTGGGATTTGACAAACAGGGCGCCTTTTCGCTCGTTGTTGCCGAAGGTTCCGCAGCCCAGCAAGCGCAAGAAATTCTCACCGAATCAATGGTCGTTGCGGCCTTCCACCACATCTCCGCAAAGCTGTTGCTCGAAACAGGTGGACCGGAATTGCACGGCGATGTTCTCGTCGTGGGTGACGATCGGGAGGCAACGGACTTGGCGTGCGCACTGGCCAACACTCTTGGTGAGATGCGAGGCGTCTATGCCGGACGGTTGCGCAATGCAGGGCAAGTTGAAGCGTTCACTGCGAACTTAATTTCCATGAATCGTCGCTACAAAGGACACGCCGGAGTTCAAATAACCGACATTTAACTGCCAGAGTTCTATTGGTAGGTGTTTTCGGGTCCAGGAAACACGCCACTTGCGACATCGGCAATCCAATTTTCAACGGCTGATCTCATTGGTTCGCGAAGTTGTGCGTATTGCCGAACAAATTTGGGCGGTTTGTCCGCGCCCAGTCCCAAAAGGTCCTGCCACACGATCACCTGGGCGTTTGTAGAACTGCCTGCGCCAATTCCAATTGTTGGTATGTCGAGCATGTCGGTCACTCGAGCAGCCAAATCTGCTGGAATCGCCTCCAGAACGATTGCTTTGGCTCCGGCTGAAGCAAGTGCCTTCGCATCGCGGAAGAGGATTTCGCCCGCTTCGCCCCGACCCTGGACTCGGTATCCGCCGAGTGAATGAACGGATTGAGGGGTGAGCCCAAGATGACCGATCACGGGAATCCCGGCACAGGACAGTGCTTCAACCTGCGGAAGGATGGGCGCACCGCCTTCAAGTTTAACTGCTTGGGCTCCGCCATCTTTCATGAAAGCGACTGCGGTTTCCATAGCCTGGGAGATGCTTGCCTGGTAGCTGCCAAATGGTAAGTCTGCAATGACAACGGGCTTTCGTGAACCGCGAACGACTGCGCGAACGAGGGGAATGAGTTCGTCAACGCTCACCGGGAGGGTTGAGTCGTACCCGTACACCACCATTGCGGCGGAGTCTCCAACGAGCAGGGAGTGAGCACCGGCTTCTTCAAAAATGCCTGCGCTCATGTAGTCGTAGGCGGTGATCATGGACCAACGTTCACCGCGGGTACTCATGGCAGTGAGGTCGTTAAGGGTTATACGGCGATCCGGCTGGGCAGGGGCCGTTGAATAGGTCGACATTTCGCTTCTCCAATCTCGAGGCTCACAAGGAGTCCCCGGATCATGTTGAGAATGTTGCTCTTACGAGATAAGCATGCCATGTAACCGGGCAAATGTCACTCCTAATATCAATGTCGTGACCAGATTACGATACGGTACCGTTTCGTAATATTTATCAAGGTCATTTGAAATGGAGAACCCATGGCACCGAGTAGCCCCACAGATTCCCCTGCCAGTTCCACTGCCAGTTCCCCTGACAGTGGCGCTCGGGATATCCATGGCGCATTTGGTGTCGATGGACACCCCAAACGGTGGTCAATTTTGTCTGTGCTGATTGTCAGCCTGTTAGTTGTGGTGCTCGACAACACGATTCTCAACATTGCGCTGCCAACGATTCAGCGTGAACTGGGAGCATCCCAGTCCCAATTAGTGTGGGCCGTTGACGCATACGTTCTCGTTTTCGCTTCTTTGCTTTTCACGTGGGGTGTGTTGGGGGACCGAATTGGTCGCAAAAAAGTTCTCATCATCGGTCTGTGTTTGTTTGCATTGGCGTCTGCGATTGCCGCATTTTCCACAAGCCCCTCGATGTTGATTGGAATGCGGGCTTTGATGGGGGTGGGTGGCGCTGCGGTTCTACCGACCACTTTGGCAATCATCACTGTTGTGTTCCCGCCACATGAGCGAGGTAAGGCGATTGGCGTGTGGGCTGGCGCTGTCGGCGCCGCAGTTGCATTGGGCCCTGTTTTGGGCGGGATCCTGCTGCAGCATCCTTTATGGTTCGAGTGGCTCGTGGGAAACGTCTGGGGGTCCGTTTTTCTCATTAACGTGCCCATTGTGTTTTTCGGTGTCATTGCGATTGCAAAAGTTGTGCCTGAGACTAAAAATCCGCATCCGCGAGCCCTGGATATTCCAGGGTTGTTGCTCTCCATCACCGGGCTCGGATTACTCATTTTTGGAATTATTCACGCTTCGGAAACCCGCGACTGGTTGGCGCCATCAGTTCTGATTCCCGCTATCGCAGGTGTCGCTCTCATCGCCCTTTTCCTATGGATCGAGTCGCGCAGCAACCATGCATCATTTGATGTTGCCCTGTTCAAAAACCGGGGCTATGCGGTCAGTCTTACCGCGGTCTCACTTGCATTTTTCGCACTTTCAGGGGTCACTTTCGTACTGCCCTTCTATCTGCAGATCCTGCGAGGCTTTGACACGCTGTCAGCAGGACTAGCGTTCGTGCCCTTCGCCCTTGGACAAATTATTGCTGCCCCTCGTTCTGCGGCAATGGTCGAAAAGTTTGGATACAAGGTTGTTATGTCTGTCGGTTTGGGAGCGGTCGCTATAGCGCTGGCAGGCCTATCGGTATTGCAAATTGACACGCCGATTTGGCTGGTTCTGGTCATTTTCTTTATCTTCGGCTTTGGCATGGGTAACGTCATCGCTCCGGCCTCAACAGTGATGCAAAACGTATTGCCATTGGCAAGAGCGGGTGCTGGGTCCGCTGTCCAAAACACGGTTCGCCAAGTTGGTGGAGCCCTTGGTGTCGCAGTTATCGGAACAATTCTTGCAACCCGCTATGCAAGCAACGTGGAGCCTTTCCTGGGTAACCTGCCGGCCGAGATTCCTGCGCAGGCTAAAGAAATCGCATCCGAGTCGATTATTGGAACCGTATCTGTCTTGAGTCAAGCAGGCGAAAGTGGAATTCCTGCAACAACCGTTGCTCAATTGCAGTCGGGGGCATTTGAGGCATTCCTCAATGCGTCACACATCACCTCGATGATCTCAACGGTAGTAATTGTGATTGCGTTGTTTGTGGTGATTTTTGGTCTCCCCAAAATCGATCCGCCGCAGAAGATAAGAATTGAACCACCCATTCCGGTGCCTGACCCAGCTCATAGCAACACGAATGCCGTAATTGCCGCTGAATTCAGTAACTATGACTCTGAAGTAGTCGAAGAACTGGACCCAGATACACATCCATCGGATCCAGGACGGTAACCGATGCCGACGCTAAAGGTGAGGGGCCGACCGCGCAGCGAGGATGTTGACTTGGTAATCCTCGAGTCTGTTCTCGACACAATCGCTGAGGGAGGGATTGCCCAAGTCACGATGGAAGGCATTGCCCAGCGAGCAGGTGTGAGCAAGGCCAGCCTGTATCGACGCTTTCCCACCAAGACTGACATGGCGATAGCGGCAGTGGAACGGATGCGAGCGGAAAGCCCTGAAATACCAGCCCAGGGGAGCGCATATGAGCGTCTGCTATTCATGATGGAAGCGACGAGAACGGGGATTCAGGGTTCTCGCTACGGCCGGATCATGCTTGCCGTCATTTCCCACGGCCAGGAACGCCCAGAACTAGCGCAAATGGTCTATGACCGAATTCTGGTGCCCCGGCGACGCAGAATTCGCGAGATCCTCGAGCAAGGAATCGCGAACGGCGAATTCCCCAGCACCCTCAACATCGATGTCGCCATGCCCACTCTGATTGGACCCATGCTTTATCTGGGTATGTGGTCAATGTGTGACCCTGTTGTGGAAACGAAAACTGAAGACGTCCTTCGTTCAGTTATGGGTCTGCCTCGGGTGGACTAACCCTTCCAGCGGTTTGTGATCGGAAGCCTTCGGTCACGACCGAATGACTTACTGGAGATCTTGGTTCCGGGGGGATACTGACGGCGTTTGTATTCGGCACGGTCGGTAAGGGTAATTATTCGACGAATCAGGACTGAATCAAAGCCTTTGGCCTCTAGATCCGCGATTGATGCATCCTGGTCAACATACATTTCCAAAATTGCATCAAGTAGTTCGTAATCGGGGAGTGAATCCGTATCGAGTTGATCTGGTCGTAATTCGGCGCTTGGTTGCTTCTCAATACTGTTTGGCGGGATGGGTGGCGTTGTTCCGGTTGATATCGCTGCCTCATTCCGCCATTTAGCGAGGGCCCAAACAAGGGTTTTGGGAATGTCTTTGATGGGGGCAAAACCACCAACGGCATCACCGTAAATAGTTGAATAACCAACCGCTATTTCACTTTTATTTCCCGGAGCTAAAACAAGGTGTCCCTCGGAATTGGACAAAGCCATCAGGGTTGTTCCCCGGACACGGGCTTGCAAGTTTTCTTCAGCTAGCCCAGTGACGCCCAGTTGCGCCAGGTATGTGTCCATCATTGGTGCGATGGGGATTGTTCGGATCGAGAGTCCGGTGCGCTCCGCCAGAGAGTAGGCATCGGCTAAGGAATGCTCGGATGAATATTGGCTTGGCATAGCGCAAGCGAACACGCGATCGGGTCCCAGGGCGTCAACAGCAATTGCACCGACGAGTGCTGAATCGATCCCGCCGCTTGCGCCAAAAATAACGGTATTAAAACCGTTCTTTTTAACATAGTCGCGAAGGGACAGCGTTAGCGCGTTGTAAATCGTCTCCAGCGGGTTAACCACGGGCACGAACTCGACGGGCTTCCCGACGTATGGCAGGGTGATGTGAAGTAATTCTTCAATGTTTTGGGCGCCGTGAAGTTGGACATCTCCGGTAGGTGAGATCACCATGCTTCCACCGTCAAACAACAATTCATCTTGGCCGCCAACAATGTTGGTATACAGAATTGTTGCCCCAGATTCTTGAGCCCTTTCGCGACACAAATTGACCCGAACACTTTCCTTACCAAATTCATATGGTGAGGCATTGAGAACAGCCAGAATGTCAGCTCCGGCTTCCCGGGCCCACTGAACCGGACCACCGCTTCGCCAGAGATCTTCACAAATTGCAATCGCAATTTTGTGGTCTTTAACGTTGATGAGTAGCGGCTCATTCCCTTGATGGAAGTAGCGCGCCTCGTCAAATACACCGTAGTTCGGTAGAAAATGTTTAGCGTAGGTGCCGACAACTTTGCCACGGTGCAGTACGGCGGCACTATTTGTTGGTCCGGCATCACCCACATCAAGATAGCCAACGATGACGTGCACTTCACCGTTTCCGTCAGCGTGTAAATCAACAGCCAAATCACCGATTGCAGATATTGAGGCCTCTTGGAAATCTTTGCGAAGCGCTAAGTCCTCAATGGGATACCCGGTCAGGACCATTTCGCCGAAAAGGATCAGATCAACCGGAGCTGTCTTCGTTGCCGAGGTTACCGACTCGCGAATAAGTAGCGCATTTGCTCGGATATCTCCCACGGTTGGATTCACCTGGGCCAAAACCACACTCAGCTGGCTTTTATCCGGCCCGGGGTTGCCCTTGTGATCCATAGGGCTGAGGCTACTGCAGGTAATTAACCTGGTCGTAACACGAGGGAGAGGACGATAGGGATACTAGGTGACAGGCTGATACCGGCAGAAGTTGATCGCTTTCATACTGAAGTGAGGCAGACGTAATGGACAAACAGGCAGAATTCGTATTGCGAACCGTTGAAGAGCGCGATATTCGCTTCATTCGGCTGTGGTTCACTGATGTGCTGGGCGCGCTGAAATCTGTGGCAATTGCCCCCGCTGAACTTGAAGGGGCTTTCGCCGAAGGCATTGGTTTCGATGGCTCGGCGATTGAAGGATTCGCGCGAGTCTACGAATCGGATATGTTGGCCCGGCCTGATGCGAGTACCTTCAGTATTTTGCCGTGGCGCGAGGAAGGCCCAGGCGTTGCTCGAATGTTCTGTGACATCAAAATGCCCGATGGCTCACCCTCTTATGCGGACCCGCGGCATGTGCTCAAGCGGGCACTGACAAAAGCGGCCGACATGGGTTTCACCTTTTATACCCACCCCGAAGTTGAGTTCTATCTTTTCAAAGGTGAACCCGAACCTGGCAGGGAACCTGTACCTATTGACCGGTACGGGTATTTCGACAACGCACCTAATGGACTTGCACATGATTTCAGGCGTCAGGCCATCACGATGCTGGAAGCAATGGGAATTTCAGTTGAATTCAGCCACCATGAGGGTGGCCCGGGACAGCAGGAAATAGATCTGCGTTACGCCGATGCTTTGTCAACGGCCGACAATTTGATGACTTTCCGGTTGGCTATTAAGGAAGTTGCTTTGGATCAAGGAATTTTTGCATCCTTTATGCCGAAACCGTTTATGCAGCACCCGGGCAGCGGTATGCACACCCACCTTTCACTGTTTGAAGGTGACACCAATGCATTTTACGAACCGGGCGCACCGCACCAGCTTTCCAAAGTGGCTCGAGCGTTTCTCGCCGGTTTATTGGTGCATGCACCTGAAATAACTGCCGTGACAAATCAATGGGTGAACTCTTACAAGCGAATTGCCGGTGGAGCGGAAGCACCCGCATGGGTTTGCTGGGGGCGGCACAACCGTTCAGCACTGTTACGAGTCCCGATTTATAAGCCAAATAAGGCAAACAGTGCCCGCATCGAATATCGCGCACTCGATAGTGCGGCCAACCCGTATTTGGCATTTGCGCTCCTGCTTTCCGCCGGGCTGAAGGGGATCGAAGAAGACTACGAGCTACCACCTGAAGCCGAAGATGACGTGTGGGCGCTGAGTGAGGTTGAGCGCAATGCTCTGGGCATGAAGCCATTGCCCGGTAGCCTGAATCAAGCCATCATTGCCATGGAGAGTAGTGAGTTAGTGGCCGAGACTTTGGGTGAGCATGTTTTTGATTTCTTCCTGCGCAATAAAAAGGCCGAATGGAGCGAATACAGCCAGCAGGTAACCAATTGGGAACTCAACCGATACCTGCCTTCGCTCTAGTGCTGTGTGTCTAGGCACTAAGTTCAACTTGTGAGCGCAGATTCTTCGCACAGTTCGCGTGCACCTTCGGTGCGTGTTGGGCTGCTCAAGGCTGGAGTCACAGATTCCCAAGCCGCTCTTGACGCTGTCAACGAAATCGAATCACTGACCGGGCATGCCATTTCCAGTTTGCTTATTTCGGATTCATTAGCTGGAGTAGCCGACCCAGATTTAGCGTTAACATCACTGGCCCGAATGATTTCGAGTTCTTCAGAGCAGCAATTGACTCGTTTGACTAAAACGATCACAGCCGATCCAATGGTTCTGGGCAGGCTACTGAATATCCTTGGCGTGTCGACTGGGTTAGCTGATTTCTTGGTTCGACACCCGGATATCGAAATGATCGCCGACGGAGAGGTTTTGGCGCAGCCTCCCCAAGGGATAAAGAATCGGCTCCTCCTGTGCGTTGGCGCTGATCCAAGGGATGAAATTCCAATTGCCGAATCGGCGGAGGAACCCATTCTTGACCGATTGCGCGTCGCTTACTTTGCAGAATTGATTGCAATCACAGTGCGCGATCTCACTGGGATCTACCCGATGGAAGTAATCGCTGGGTGGCTCTCAGATCTCGCTGACGCAACGCTTAACGCGGGACTGGCAATCGGCCGGGTCGGGGTCGCCGCACCCCATACCCCGATTGCCGTTATTGCAATGGGAAAGACGGGTGGTCGGGAACTGAACTACATTTCCGATGTTGACGTCATTTTTGCGACGGATCACAGTGAATCGGTCAATGACGCAACTCAGATTGCCCGGGGATTGATGCGGGCATGTGGAGCCAGCACAGCGGAAGGTTCGATCTGGGAAGTTGATGCAGCCCTGCGTCCCGAAGGGAAACAGGGAGCCCTCGTTCGAACGGTTGAGTCTCATATCGGCTACTACGAACGCTGGGCCAGTACGTGGGAGTTCCAGGCGCTCCTCAAGGCCAGATTTGTTGCAGGCGATCCAATAGTGGGGGAGCAGTACATCCACGGAGTCCAGCCATTTATTTGGGCGGCTGCTGACCGAGACGGATTTGTCAATGATGTTCAAGCAATGCGTCGTCGAGTCGAAGAGCATGTTGACGCAGCGGTTGCGGATCGTGAAATCAAGTTAGGTCCCGGTGGGTTGCGAGATATTGAATTCTCCGTCCAACTTCTGCAGCTTGTACATGGGCGCAGCGACGTTCTCATTCGAAGTAGTAACACGATCGATGCCCTTCGCGCGCTAGCAATGTGGGGGTACGTCGGTCGTGACGAGGCGTCCAAACTTGAACAGTCGTATCGCTTCCTGCGCACGCTGGAACATCGAATCCAGTTGCGTCACTTGCGCCGAACCCACACTATGCCAACAGATCCCGACGAGCTACGGGTGATTGCGCGCAGTATGGGGATCACGAGTGACCCAGCGACAACACTCCTTGAGCAGTGGGGACGCAATCGAACTGAAGTGCGCCGCATCCATGAGAAGTTGTTTTACCGGCCGTTACTGAATGCCATTGCGGGACTGGATGCATCACAGGCTCGGCTGAGCAGCGCCGCAGCGGTCGACCGACTCAGGGCACTTGGTTTCCTCGACCCAGTCGGCGCAATGCGTAACATTGAGGCGCTGAGCAGTGGAGTGAGTCGTCGGGCAAATATTCAACGGACGCTGTTGCCGGTCATGTTGTCCTGGTTCGCCCAGGCCCCATTTCCCGACACAGGGCTGAGTGCATTTCGGGCAGTAAGTGATCAGGTGGGAACGAGTCATTGGTATCTGCGCCTACTGCGTGATGATTCACTCGTTGCCGAACGTTTGGCTATTCTGTTGGCTTCGAGTAAATACGTTACCGACTTGCTGCGAAAAGCACCCGAGTCAATGGCGATGCTCGCAAATAACGAGGATTTGGTTGTACCGATTCTTGGACCAGAGATCGACTCGATCCTGAAGCGCCACGAAGATCCCGAGCGGGCCGTAGCCTTAATGAGGGCAATGCGAAGGCGTGAACTTTTTAGGATTAGCTCCTCCGATGCATTGCGATTAACCGACATCAGCACTGTTGGTCGCTCACTCACCGAAGTCGCGGAAGTGACAATTGGGGGAGCGCTCTCAAGTGTCGGAGCTGAGGCGGGCGTGGATTCACATGCACGGGTTGCCGCAGTCGGCATGGGGCGATTTGGTGGAAATGAACTTGGTTTTGGCAGTGACGCTGACCTTATGTTTGTCTATGAACCAGTCGACGGTGCAGACCCCGAAGTCGCCGCCAAGAGTGCATTTGCCCAGGTCAATCGGATGCGAAATCTCCTGAGTGAACCAGCAGATGAACCACCAATGGAAATCGACACTGATTTGCGCCCGGAGGGAAAGAATGGCCCCCTGGTTCGATCCCTTGACTCTTTTGCTGCCTACTACGAAAAGTGGTCGTCACCGTGGGAGGCTCAAGCGTTGCTGCGCGCACGAATTGTTGCCGGTGACTCAGAACTCGGAAGCAGATTTGAACAACTCATTGCTCCCGTGAGGTATCCCATTGGTGGATTAAGCGCGAGTGCTTTATTGGAGATGCGCAAACTCAAAGCCCGTATGGAGACTGAACGACTTCCGCGTGGGATTGACCCGAACCGTCATATCAAGCTTGGGCGGGGCGGGTTAAGTGACGTTGAGTGGACAATTCAGTTATTGCAGTTGAATCACGGGAACGATTTTCCGGAGTTGCAGACAACCGAAACACTACCGGCAATCGCTGTGGCCGAAAAGATTGGTGTACTTACAAATCAGGACTCGGTGATTCTGGCAGAAGCATGGACACTCGCTAGTGAGGTGCGTAATGCCATAGTGCTTGTCAAGGGCAAGCCAAGTGACGTGCTGCCCATCGACATAACCGACCTTGCCGCAATCGCCTACCTGATGGGATATGCGCGCTCTCGAGTTGGACAACTCGAACAGGATTACCTTCGGGCAACGCGCAGGGCGCGCGGCGTTACTGAACGGGTTTTCTACGGTAAGGCTTAGTGCGCGAAAGCAAGTCGCAAGCGGATAAACGAAAATACCCCCTGACACTGCGCTTTCGCAGGTCAGAGGGTATTTCCTCAATTAGCCTTTACTTATAGCGTTTCTTAGATGTCGTAGTACAGCTCGAACTCATGTGGATGTGGACGCAAACGAATGGGATCAATTTCGTTGGTGCGCTTGTAGTTGATCCAGGTCTCGATGAGATCTGCGGGGAAGACTCCGCCGGCCTGCAAGTACTCGTTATCTGCTTCGAGTGCTTCGAGTGCCTTGTCCAATGAAGCTGGCAGCTGTGGAATATTCGCCAATTCCTCGGGTGGCAGTTCGTAGAGATCCTTATCAATCGGGGCCATTGGCTCGATCTTGTTCTTGATTCCATCAAGTCCGGCCATGAGTTGAGCGGCAAAAGCCAAGTATGGGTTACTTGAGGGATCGGGAACCCGGAACTCGATTCGCTTTGCTTTCGGTGAGACACCGGTCACGGGGATACGGATACAGGCGGAACGGTTACGTGCCGAGTAAACCAAGTTCACCGGTGCTTCATAGCCGGGAACCAAACGATGGTAACTGTTCACGGTTGGGTTGGTGAACCCCAGAAGTGATGGAGCGTGGTGCAACAGGCCGCCGATGTACCAGCGTGCGATGTCTGAAAGGCCGCCGTAACCGCTTTCGTCGTAGAAAAGGGGCTTGCCATCAAGCCAGAGTGATTGGTGACAGTGCATTCCCGAACCGTTGTCACCGAAAAGTGGCTTCGGCATGAAGGTCGCGGTCTTGCCGTG